>CAZBGT010000023.1:0-7812 GCA_964491615.1 uncultured Muribaculaceae bacterium | reverse complement strand
ATAAGGTTTTACAACCTTATATAACTTATGCTATAATAAGTTTAATTCAAGTGGGTTTTACCCACTTTTATTATTAAGGAGAGTTATGGAAAATATGCTTGGAAAAATTAAATCAAATATTCAACCAGATTTAGACAAAATGAATATCGTTTTAGACGAAATTTATTTTGAAAAAAAAGGGAAAATAAAAAATTTAATAATTGTTCTTGATAACGAGGCAGGAATAGATTTAGATTTAATTGTAGAGGCTAGTAGAAAAATCAATAAAGTAATAGATCAAATGGATCTTCCACTTGAAAATTACGTTTTAGATATTATGAGCAAGGAGAAAGGTAAAAATGAATAGTAAAGAATTAATAAAAGGAATTGAAGAATTAGTAAAAGAAAAAAAGATTGATAGCGAAATCATTTTTGATGCTTTAGAATTAGCGCTTTTAACAGCTTATAAAAAGAATTTTGATTCTAAAACTAATGCGAAAGTATATATTAATAAAGATACAGGAGAAATTAAAGTTTACTCTTATTTAGTTGTAGTAGAAGAAATAGATTTAGGTAAAGAAGAAACTGACGAAGAAGGTAACCCTGTAATAATACCACCAGAGATAAATAAAGATGCTCAAATATTATTAAGTGATGCTAAAAAAATAAAAGCAGACGCTAAAATAGGTGACGTAATTGAAGAAGAAGTTACTCCAGATGATTTTGGAAGAGTAGCAGCAGGAACAGCAAAACAAGTTGTAATTCAAAAAATTAGAGAAGCAGAAAAAGATGTAATTATAAGTGAATTTAGTGATAAAGAATATGAATTAATGACTGGTATAGTAGCGATGGAAGATGAGAGAAACTATTATATTGATTTAGGCAAAGCAAGAGGACTACTTCCAAAAACAGAAACTATTCCTGAAGAAGTAATTGAAATGGGTAGCAATATAAAAGTATATATTACTAAAATTGATTCTAATACTAAAGGACCAGTAATATTATTATCAAGAAAAAATTATGGTTTTGTAAAAAGATTATTCGAAAGTGTAGTTCCAGAAATTGAATCAGGAGATATCATTGTTCAAGCGGTTGTTAGAGAACCAGGAATAAGAAGTAAAGTTGCGGTTTACTCAACTAATCCTAATATAGATCCAATCGGAGCGTGTATAGGTGAAAGAGGAATTAGAATTTCTAATATTTTAAAAGAGTTAAAAGGTGAAAGAGTAGACATTATTAAATACACTGAAGATGAAGAAGAATTTATTAAAAATGCTTTTGCTCCAGCTAAAAATATAATTGTAAGTATAACAGATCCAGAAAAAAGAGAAGCTTTAGCTATTGCTGATGAAGAAAACTTAAGTTTAGCTATAGGTAAAAAAGGAAGTAATATTAAATTAGTTTCTAGATTAACTAAATATCAAATTACTTTAAAAAGTATGGATGAAATTAATTCTGAGGGTAATAAGGAATAATGAGTTTTAAAAAAATACCTTTAAGAACATGCATTGTAACTAAGGAAAAACATCCTAAATTTGAGTTAGTACGTGTTGTAATAAATAAAGATAAAGAAATATTTGTTGATAAGACAGGTAAATTAAACGGTCGAGGAGTATATCTAAAAAAAGATGCTCAAGTAATAAAAAAAGTAAAAGAAAATAAAATATTAGAAAAGGTATTTGGACAAACTATTGATAATAGTATTTATGAAGAGTTAGAAGAACTAATAAAATAAAAAAAGAGGTGAAGTTTATGACAGTAAAACAATATGCAGATGATGTTAAATTATCAGTTGCACAAATATTAACAGAATGTAGTAACTTAGGTATTGATGTTACATCTAAAGACGATTTGTTGTCTGAAGATGATATTATTATGCTTGATAATACAATTAATTTAATTAGTACCACTGATGAAATAACATTTGAAGAAGAAGATGAAATAGATGAGGTAGTTGAGGATATTGTAGTTACTCATGAATATTCAGAAGAACCAATTTCAAACAAGAAAATGAAAAAACAAGATACACCAAAGTTTAATCAAAGTTTATTCAAAGAAAACAAAAAGAAATTGTATAAAGAAAAAACAAAACTTCAAAAAAATAAAATAGATGAAGCTAGTTTAGTTTATAAAGAAGGTATGACCTTATATGAAGTTGGAGAACAAATGAGAGTTAATCCAGCTGAGTTGATAAAAAAACTAATCTCTTTAGACTTATCAATAGGAATTAAAGATGAAGTATCTTTAGAAATAGCAGAAATGTTAGCAGGGGAATATGGGATTCAAATTAAAAATGAAGAAAATAGCAACATTGCTAATTTTGAAGAATATATAATTTATGATAAAGAAAAAGATTTAATAAAAAGAGCTCCTATTGTAACTATAATGGGTCATGTTGATCATGGTAAAACCTCACTATTAGATTACATTAGAAAAAGTTCTTTAACAGATAAAGAAGCTGGAGGAATAACTCAAACTATTGGAGCTTATCAAATAAAAAGAAATGATGATTTTATTACTTTTATTGATACTCCAGGACACGCTGCTTTTACTGAAATGAGAGCTAGAGGAGCAAGCGTAACTGATATTGTAATTATTATAGTAGCTGCAGATGATGGAGTTATGCCTCAAACAAAAGAAGCTATTGATCATGCGTTAAGTGCAAATGTTCCAATTATAGTAGCTATTAATAAAATAGATAAAACAGATGCTAATGTTGAAAGAATAATGACAGAGTTATCAGAACTAGGTTTAACTCCAGAAGAGTGGAGTGGTAATTATCCTTTTATAAAAGTTTCTGCTCTAACTGGTGTTGGTGTAGATTTATTATTAGAAACAATTTCAACAATAGCTGAGGTTAATGAATATAAAGCTAATCCGAAAAGATATGCGATTGGTTCAGTGATTGAATCTAAGCTAGATAAAAAAGTAGGAGGAATTGGTTCTTTATTAATTCAAAATGGAACTCTTAGAGTAGGAGATCCAATTGTTGTTGGGACTCATTTTGCTAAAGTAAGGGCAATGAAAAATGATAAAGGAGAACCAATATTAGAAGCGGGTCCTTCGTCTCCAGTTGAAATAACAGGTTTATCAGGAAACCCTAGTGCAGGAGATAAATTTATGGCTTTTGAAACTGAAGCTGAAGCGAAAAAAATTGCTGCAGAAAGAAAAGCTTGTTTAGAAGATGAAAAAAATTGTAAAACTCCTATTAATTTAGAAGATTTATTTGAATCAATTAAAGAGGGAAGAAAAGAAATCAATATAGTTTTAAAAGCTGATGTTCGTGGTTGTGAAGAAGCCATAAAGTCATCTTTAGGTAAAATTTGTGTTGAAGGAGTAACTGTAAAAATAGTTCGTAGTGATATAGGACCTATTAGTGAGAGTGATATTGATTTAGCTATAGCAAGTGATTCTATAGTAATAGGTTTTAATGCTCCGGCTTCTAATTTAGCCGTTGAAAAAGCAAAAGAAAAAAATATTGAAATAAAAAATTATGATGTAATTTATAAATTAATTGAAGATATTGAGCTTGCAATGACTGGATTACTTGATCCAGTATTTGAAGAAAAAGAATTAGGAAAAGCCGAAGTAAGACAAATATTTACATTCTCTAAAACTGGAAATATTGCAGGTAGCTATGTTTCAGATGGACTTATAAAATCTGGAGCAATGGCTAGGGTTTTAAGAAACAATAAAGTAATAGGCGAAGCGAAAATTGCAAGTATTCAAAGAGGAAAAGATCAAGCAAAAGAAGTTAAAAAAGGTTTTGAATGTGGTATTACTTTAGAAAACTATAACGACTTGTTAGAAAAAGATATTATAGAATGTTTTGAAATTATTGAGGTGAAATAATGAGTTATAAAATAAAAAGAATTCAAACAGAAATGCAAAGATATTTAAATAACATTATTTTAACTGAAGTAAAAGACGAAATTATTAAAAAAATAACCATCACAGACATTGAAGTTAACAATGATATCTCACTAGCAAAAATTTATTTTACTTCTTTAGAAGATATTGAGAAAAAAGAATTAGAAAAACACCTTAATGAATCCACTAAATTTTTAAGAACAAGATTAGCTAATTTAATGGACTTAAGACACACTCCAGACTTGAAATTCATTTACGATGAATCTGTTGAGTACGGTACTAATATTGAAAAAATATTAAAAGAAATAAAAAAGTAAAATGAATGGCGTTATTATTGTTAATAAAGAAAAACATATAACTAGTAGAGATGTTATTAATCAATTAAACAAAATTTTCAATTTTAAAAAAATAGGTCATGCTGGAACTCTAGATCCTTTTGCAACTGGAGTTCTTGTTGTATGTTTGGGTAGATATACTAAAATAGTTAATGAATTAACTAATCTTAAAAAAGAATATATTGGCGAAGTTAAGGTTGGTATTAATACCGATACTTTAGATACAACCGGAGTAATTTTAGAAGAAAGTAATGTTAGGTTTAACATTGATGACTTAAAAAACACTTTAAAAAACTTTATTAAAACATATAACCAAGAAGTACCAATTTATTCCGCAATAAAAATTGATGGAAAAAAATTGTATGAGTATGCTAGAAATAATATAACAGTAACAATTCCTAAAAAAGAAGTGAGTATATATAGTTTAGATTTGCTTGATTATAATACCGATAACTTTAGTTTTAAAACTTTAGTTAGTAAAGGAACTTATATTCGTAGTTTAGCCAGAGATATATGTAGCGATTTAAACACAGTTGGTGTTTTACATAATTTAAAAAGAACTAAACAAGGTAAATTTAATATTGAAAATAGTTACACCATTCAAGATATAAAAAATAATGATTTTCATATATTAAATGTAGAAGATATTTTCGATTATAATATAATTAATTTAAATCTAGAAGAATATAAAAGAGCTATAAACGGTAATTATTTAGAAAAAGAAATAAATAATGATAAGTATATTTTAAAATATGATAACAAAATAATAGCAATATATGAGTTTACAAATAATATAGGAAAAATAAAAACGCTTTTAATTTAAGAAAATTATGTTATAATTAATTAGAAGTTTTTACTAGGTAATTAGAAAACCTTTCAACTATTACTTGGTTAAAACCGATTATAAAATAAGAAAGGAGTTATTATGGCATTAGACAAAGATTTAAAACAAAGTATTGTTAAAAAATATGCTAAAAATGAAAAAGATTGTGGTTCAGCAGAAGTACAAATTGCTCTTTTAACCGAAGAGATAAATACCTTAACTGCACATATGAAAGAACATAAACATGATTATCATTCAAAAAGAGGACTTTTAATTAAAGTTGGTAGAAGAAAAAAATTATTAGAATATTTAAAAAACAACGATGTTAAAAGTTATCGTGAATTAATAAAAAAATTAAATTTAAGAAAGTAGGCACAAATATTTTTTGTGTCTTTTTTTAGGAAAGAGGATAGATGAAAAAAGAATTTAAATATAATTTATTTGGTAAAGATTTGATTGTAGAAATAGGATCGTTAGCTAAACAAGCAAATGGTAGTGTTTTAGTTAGATATGGTGATACTGTTGTATTATCAGTTGTAGTAATGGGTAAAAATCCAGTTACTCAAGATTTCTTTCCTTTACAAGTTTTATATGAAGAAAAATTATATTCAGTAGGAAAAATACCAGGCGGTTTTATAAAAAGAGAAGGTCGTCCTAGTGATGACGCTACTTTGGCAGCGAGATTAATTGATAGACCAATTAGACCACTTTTTAATGAGAATTTCAGATATGAAATTCAATTAGTAAATACAGTTTTATCTGTAGATCAAGATTGTGCTCCAGAATTAGCAGCTTTAATTGGCTCATCTTTAGCTTTAGGAATAAGTGATATCCCTTTCGAAGGTCCAGTTGCTGCAGTTAATGTTGGGTATGTTGATAACGAGTTTATAATTAATCCAGATAGTGAAACACAAGAGAAATCTTTGCTTGATTTAACCGTAGCGGGCACTACATCTGCAATTAACATGGTTGAGGCCGGAGCTCAAGAATTAGACGAAAAAATTGTTTTAGAAGGTTTATTACTTGCTCACGATGAAATTGTTAAATTAAATGAATTTCAAAAAGATATAATTAAAGAAATTGGTAAAGAAAAAGTAGAGTTAGAATATTTTGAAATTGATCAAGATATCAAAAAAGATGTTTTAAAATATGCTGGTAAAGATATTTTAAAAGCAATTCAAATAAAAGAAAAACAAAAAAAATATAATGAAATTGATTCAATAAAAGAAAATACTATTTTACATTTCGAAGAAGTGTATAAAGAAGAAGAGAATAAGTCTGAATTATTAAATCATGTTAAAAAGTCATTAAACGAAATAGAATATGACCAAGTAAGAAGTTTAATTGTAGATAAAAATATTCGTCCAGATGGAAGAAAATTAGATGAAATAAGAGATCTTTATTCAATGATTGATATTCTTCCACGTACACACGGGTCGGGTTTATTTCAAAGAGGTGAAACTCAAGTATTAGCTACAACTACACTAGGAGCTTTAGGTGAACACCAAATACTTGATGGATTAGGCTTGGAAGATTCAAAAAGATTTATGCTTCATTATAACTTCCCACAATATTCAGTTGGAGAAACTGGTAGATACGGTTCTCCCGGGAGAAGAGAAATAGGTCATGGAAGACTTGGAGAAAGAGCATTAGAAAAAGTTATACCTAATGAAGATGAGTTTCCATATACTATTAGGGTAGTTTCAGAAGTGTTAGAAAGTAATGGTTCTTCAAGTCAAGCAACTGTTTGTGCAGGCTGTTTAAGTTTAATGGCAGCAGGAGTACCTATTAAATCACCAGTTGCAGGTATTGCAATGGGTCTTATTGAAAAGGGTAATAAATATAAGATATTAACAGATATTCAAGGTCTTGAAGATCACTTAGGTGATATGGATTTTAAAGTAGCGGGAACTAAAGAGGGTATTACTGCTTTACAAATGGATATCAAAATTAAAGGAATTAATAAAAAAATATTAAAAGAAGCTTTAGAACAAGCTAAAAAAGCAAGACTTGAAATATTAAACAATATGTTAGAAGCAATAGAAAAACCTCGTGAAGAGCTTTCTAAATACGCACCAAAAGTTGTTACGTTTACTATTAAACCAGAAAAGATAAAAGATGTAATTGGTCGTGGTGGAGAAATGATTACAAAAATTATTTTAGAAGCATCAGACGTAGTTGCGGTAAATGATAAAAAAGCCGTTAAGGTTGATTTAGAAGATGACGGTCGTGTAATAATATATCACTCGGATCAAGAAATAATTAATAAAACTAGAAAAATGATTGAAGATATTGTTAAGGAAGTAGAAACAGGAGAAACATACAAAGCAAAAGTTGTTAAAGTAGAAAGCTTTGGAGCATTTGTAGAATTATGGCCAAATACTGAAGGGTTAGTACATGTTTCTGAACTAGCGCACGAAAGAGTTGAAAAACCAAGTGATGTTGTTAGTGTAGGGGATGAAATAGTAGTTAAATCTCTAGGTTATGATAACCGAGGAAGATTAAATTTATCTAGAAAGGCATGTTTACCTAAGCCAAAGGAAGTTCAAAAAGAAATAAAAAAAGATAGTTAATTAATAACTATCTTTTTTATATGAATTTTGCTTTTTCTTTCTTCTACAGTCAGCGCATCTAACAGGCTCGTTTGTAAAACCTTTTTCTTCGTAGAACTCTTGTTCACCTACTGTAAAAACAAAATCTTCACTACAATCTTTACATTTGATTGTTTTATCTTTCTTTTCCATGGTACTTCCTTTCTTAAATATATTTCATTTTTTTATACTCTTGTTTAAGAAAGAAATATTA
>CAZBGT010000022.1:1708-7985 GCA_964491615.1 uncultured Muribaculaceae bacterium | reverse complement strand
TTTGATACTTTAAATTATAAAAATCATGATAATTTTTAACTAATGTTCTATTTGAATAAGATATATTTAAGTGACCAAGACCAAATAAGCATAATTCTTTTTTACCTTTTTCAAGTATTGTTTCTAAATCCTTTTTTATAATATCCGTTGAAACAACCAAAGAATCAACATACTTTAAAAGTGCATTAACACTTTTATAATTAGTGTTAAAGTGGTTATTATACAAAATCTTTTCTCCACTATAATCTTTAAGCAAATTTAAAACACCCACATCTTCGAAAATAATTCCTTTAATATTTGAAGGCATCTCGCTTAAAACCGTTCTTAACTTTTCAATTGAAAGTGTATCAAAAACTCTATTTACAAGTAAATAACTGTTTTCCTCTATAATATCTTTTAAATTATAATAATTATTAAAACCAACTGAAAAAAACTTAAGTGGAAAGAAGAATTTATCAATTCCTATTTTTTTAAGTTTTTCAATATCTTCAATATGTTCTGGTATTACTAAATATTTATTTTTCATCATTTTTAATCGATACTGATAATCCATCTCCAACATCGTAAAACTGAGTGGTGAATTCTTTATTACTCTTTAAAAACTCAACATAATTCTCTATTTTCTCTACCAAACTTTTTAAATTTGATTTATCTAATGATTTTGAATCTCCAACGTAACCATGAAAATTAATATTATCAGTTATAATTACACCTTGTGGCTTTAAAAAATGCTTATATTTTTCAAAAAAATTTTCATTTTGACCTTTTGCTGCATCAATAAAAATCAAATCATACTTAACATCTTCAGGCAAATTAACTTCTAAAGCATCCTGATACACTACATTAATTTTTTTATCTAAACCAGCTTTTTTAATGTTTTTTAAACATTCCATATATCTTTCTTCGTTTTTTTCAATAGTAGTAACATTTACCTTCTCATCAACCGAAGCCATTAATATCGCAGAATAACCTATTGCACTACCTATTTCTAAAATGTTTTTAATTTCAAACTTTTTAATGAATTTCATAATAAATTGAATTGAATCCTTTTCAATTATCGGAACATTGTCTTCTTTTGCATATTCTTCTATTTCAAGTAACAAATTTTTCATTTCTCTCCTTATCTGTTTTTATATTGCTCTGTTTTAAAATTATTAAAATCGTTATATTCTTTAAAAAAACTTACCTTACCAGTCTTTAAGTCTGCAAAGAAGTAAATATACTCAGTGTCAGCTGGATTTAAAACTGCGGACAATGATTCAAAAGAAACACTGCTAATTGGTCCTACTGGTAAACCTATAAAATTGGGATGTCTCGTATTATAACCATTACTTGAGTTCAAATCTTTGGTAGTTAACTCCTCTTTTAAACTCTTTTTTACTGCATAATATGTTGTAACATCCATTCCTAAAGTCATATTTTTATTTAATCTTGTATAAATAACCTGTGCTACTTTACTACGATCTGTTGCATCATTAGCTTCATTTTCTACGATAGAGGCCATAGTAATTATTTCGTGAATTGTGTAAGAACTATCATTAACCAAATTATTTAATTTAGCTAATTTAACACCGGTTTCTTTCACAAGCTTTTCTATTATACCATCAATTGAAGAGTTTTTGAAAAATTCATATGTATCAGGGAATAAATAACCTTCTAAAGGGTAATATATTTTATTATTTAATACCTCATCAGTTAAAAAGTCATATTTTTGAACTAGGCTATTTGCAAATTTTTTATCTTCAAATTTTTTCAATACCTCTACTTCATCTAAACCAAAATTATCACTAATAGACTTTGCATAATCAGTTATACGCCATCCTTCTAAAAAAGTAATTTTAATCAAATTATCTCTTTCATCTATTTTACCCAAAGATAAATCTTTCAATATTTCAACAGTGTTTTTATTAGTATTAAGATAGTACTTCCCTGAAAGTAGCTGAATTTTAGGATGAGTAACCAAATATATTAAAGTAGAATATTTGCTTTTAATAATATTTTGGTTCTTTAATTCGTTTACTATTTCAACTTTACTCATTCCCTTTTCTATCGTAAAATCAACATAATTTGTTAAAGTATTAACTCTTGTTAAACCAATAAAATATAGTGTAATCATTACCACTATTAATAATATTAAACTGGAAAAAGCAATTATTATTTTTTTTGTTTTACTCATTAATATCTTCTTTCTGATTTATCGTTGCTAATATTTTCTCTAAATAATTTCTTTCTAATTTTGTTACATTAATTATTTTTTTATTATCACTTGATTTAAAAAAATTGATTTCGTATTCCTTGTTATTAACTTTTCCTATAACAAAATAAAAATAGTTTCCTTTTTTCACTTGTAACAATAATTCATGTTTTTCTTTACCTATTATGACTTCACTATTCATTATTTATACCTTTTAAATAACTTTCTAAAATTAATACTGCTGATATTATATCAACAACATTTTTCCCTGTTTTAGTAGTTTTGCCTACATTATGTAAAATGTTTATTGAATCTACTGTAGTTAATCTCTCATCAATGTAATGTATATTAATATTTATATCTTTTAAATAACTTACTAGAGTATCAACTCTTTTAGTAGCAAAGCCATGGCTACCATCCATATTAATAGGATAACCCACTATTAAATCAGTAATGGATTCTTCTTTTATAATGTTTTTTAATTCCCTTGCCAAAGTTAAATAATCATCTTTTAAATAATTAATTAATTTATAAGGCGTTGCTAAAACATTTGTTTTATCACTAATCGCAACTCCACATGTTTTAGTTCCTACATCTACTCCTAAATATCTCATTATTACTCCATATATGAATTTATAATGGCTAAAAGTAATTCTCTTTTATCAAATTTTTTTATTTTGTCGCGAGCGCCTTTATAATTAGTAATATATGTAAGGTCTCCAGTTTCAAAATATCCCAGTAATTGATTACCAGGATCATAACCTTTTTCTTTTAAAATAGTAATAATTTCATTTAACTCAATTAAAAGAAACTCATGTCTTAATTCTTCGATATTATATATATTTGTTTTATCCATAATTCCTCATATACAAATTAATTTTACCATTATAATTATACTTTTTCAATCAATAAAAAAACTCAAATATTTGAGTTTTTTTCCTTTTGGTGCAGGTAGAGGGACTTGAACCCCCACGAATCACTTCACTAGATCCTAAGTCTAGCGCGTCTACCAATTTCGCCATACCTGCAAATATGGTGGACCTCATAGGACTCGAACCTATGACCGTCCGGTTATGAGCCGGATGCTCTAACCAACTGAGCTAGAGGTCCACTTGCTTATTAATATTATCATAAAATGTATATTTATTCAATAAAAAACAGCGATATTCTTTACAATGAAAAAGAAAAGAAAACAATTTTATTTGTTTTCTAATCTTTTAAGTAAATCAATTTTAAACATATCCTTTTGAGCATTACTTTTACTTATCATTATACCTTTATAAGTTGTTAACTCCGATCTATGTCCTTCGACTAAAATGTGTTCTGGAGTTATTCTTTCTAGTATAATAGTTTTTTCTTTTTTGTGTAATGAATAAATTAAAGTAACATCTCCATGAATTTGAGAAAAAGTTCTGTCACTTGGAAGTTTTAATTCATAAGTTTCACTGTTAGCTTCTTTGTTAGTAGAAATTAACTCTCCGATTAATTCCCCTCTTCTTAAAGCTGGATAATAATCAAAGTTCAGTTTCTTAAAAGCTAGCATATTATACTTCTTTAATGACCTTTCTAACTTTCTAAATTCATTTTCGTCTATGTAGTCTAAAACGTATCCTTTCATCTTTATACCCCCTACTACAATAAGAGTATAACATATATGATACAATGTGTCAAATAAATCACATTATTTTTAAAATTAAAAACTCCATTATAAAAGTTACTTATGGAGTTTAAAATTACTATTTAGAATAGTTTATTAATTGTTTAACCTTATATTATAGAAGGTTCTTCTTCCGATATACTCAAAGCAGAATACCCTTCATCAATCCAAACAATCGAATCTTTCATAAAAGTATAAGTTTTTCCGTCTTCTAAAGAATACTCTATAACTATCTTTGTAGGCATAGCATTTTCAAATTCTTCAAGATTCCACGAACTTGATGGACTAGCTTCTGGGTTATTTCTAAAAGATCCACCTAATCCAGTTGCGCCTGCATACTTTGTAAAAGATTCTTCTTTTAGACTAATTGATGTCAAATAAGTTTCTCCAACATAAGCTTTAGCCACAAGTGAATTTAGATCTCCAAATTTTAAGTCATTACCTAATTAAAACTCAAAGTAGTAAAATACATTGTCTGGTGTACCAAAATAAGCTGTTTTACCAAAAGTCCCAACTACGAACCAACTTAAATTTACATGAGCGCTATTATTGTCATCGCTTACCACAGATAATATATCGATATCTTTGGTTTCCCTATTTATTTTAATATTATCAGGTTTAATACCAGCTTTTAATGGTTGGAATTTAATATCATATGCACCTATTAATCCAGCGTTAAATGTATTATCCACTACTGTTATATCAGCACCTGCTGACAGTGGATAAAACGTAATTGCTTCAGCTGCTAATACTTTTCTTGTTACATCATTATTAGTAACTGTTAATGCTCCGTCAGTACCTAGAATAATCATTCCCTCTACAGTGTTACCAGAAATTACTCCAGTTACATTTGCAGGTCCAGTTTGTGTTCCAATACTTGCATAATGACTATTACTTATAACTACGTTATTTGTAATTTGAATATTATTTGTTCCAATAAGGTGAATTGCTGGATGTGAAGTTGAACTAGAATTAACTGTAAATCCATCAAATACCACATCATCAACTTGGTTAATAGTAACTGTTCCTACGATAGTAGCATCAGAACCAAATAAAGTTAATGATTTATTAATTACTACATCTTCAGTATAACTACCACTACCAACAATGATAGTATCTCCATCCACTGCATTATTTACAGCATCGGAAATAGTAGTATGAACTGTATTTTGTGTATCATTAAGTACATTACCATCAGCAACAACGAAATCCACATTGCTAATATCTAGAGTATATTCTACATAACCATCAGCAGTGTTTTGTACCCCGTTCCAGTTTATTGCAAATTTTAATTTGCTTTCATCTTTTAACGCAAACACGTTGCTACTTAGTGTTAAACTATCGTAGTTTCCTGTAGAAACTTTTTTCCATGCATTTGCATTTGTATCAAAGCTTCCTTTGCTTTGGATAGGAGAAGTCCAAGTTAAACCTAGTTCTGTTTCTCCTTGTTCATTAGCAAATACTTCAGGAATATTATATTTTAATGTTAGAAGTGCTACATTACCCCCGTGACCAAATTTACTATCTGTATCAACAAATATCTTAATTGATCCTGCTAATTTAATTTCATATCCTTCTTCTAGTGAACCAGTGATTGAACTAATATAGAAGTCTTGACCTTGTACAGTTTCAAATGTAGGTCTTGTTTCATTTGGCTTATACCATCCTACAAACTCATCTTCATAATAGAATGATTCAACAGGATCTTTTGCACTAATAATAACTTTTAATGTTGCTAATTCAGAATTTAGGAAACCTTCTTTAATCGCTACAGCTTTTAAAGTAATAGTTTCACCAAACGGATTATCTGTATCAATAGCAAATCCTTCTGTGTATTTTTTACCTTTTGCTTTTGTCGGCTCACTTCCATCTAAAGTGTAATAAATTTCAGCACCAACTGTTTCTGTTTTCAATTCAACATAAACACCTTCGAAGTTAGGAAGTGGTTGTCCGTCATAAGGTTTTCCAATAACAAGTGCTGTTATATCAATAGCACTTACTGGCTTCCATGCTTCCCATTTAGCCATAATTTTTAAGTCTTCAGTTACATTAGTAAAATCTGTATCCCAACCAACAAAATTGTGATTTTCTCTAGTTGGTTCTTCTTTATAAGTTGCATCATTACCATGTTCTACTGTTTCTTTAAATAATACTGTTCCATCATAGTCCACAAATTCAACTACATATGTGTTAATTGCATATTGTGTTGAGATTAGTAAATTAGATGTTACATTATTAAATCCTAGCGACCAACCAGTAAATGTATAACCTTCTTTATCTGTCACCGTTGGCTCTGTTGCATTTAAACCAGTTAATACATATTCTGTTTTTATAGTTTCACCTAAAATAGTGTCATAAAAACTAACGCTATAACTAGCTTCTTTGCTGTCATCAATACCATTGTTGTTTAAATCTTCTCCATACTT
>CAZBGT010000022.1:0-1608 GCA_964491615.1 uncultured Muribaculaceae bacterium | reverse complement strand
TCCATACTTTCTTACCCATAAAATACCTCTTTTCTTTTTGGCTTCTATCCTAACCTATTTTGTCGAATTTTGCAACACTTTTTTTATTTATTGATTTTTTTTGTAATATATAAATAAGTTTTCTTTAAACTTTCTTTATATATATTTGGTTCACCCGGACTTGGGTTTTTCATATTCACAAATTTTAATCTAAGCGGATAACCACTATTTAAAAATAAGGAAAGCTCCGCACCATTAGGTTTAAATGTTATTGATATTGTTGAAATAGTTTTGTAAGGAATTGTGTGTGTTTGTTTAAATATTCCAAAAGTACTTCCCTTATCAAAAAGAACTATTTTTTTATCTGTAAAAATACCATAATCACGATTTGTTTTATAAGCAATCAAAACAGTTTCATCATTTTCTAAATGTTCTTTTACATAATTAGGTAGCCCTTCTTTAGAAACTTCCTTTGAAAAATAAAAGTATTTTGTAACTTCTTTATATTTCATATAAGCCATAATTATCACCACTTTAATTATATCATAACAAAATAAAATACACCAAGGTGTATTTATATTTTCTGTTTGAATATTTTAAAAATTACTTTTCCTTTTATACTTGCTTTATCTCTAAGACCAAATAATGGATCTCTACTATCTAAAGATTCGGTTCTATTGTCCCCTAAGAGTAAGTATTTCCCTTTTGGTATAACATTATTAGGACAATCTTTTCTACAAACATCTTCAAGAAAGAAACTATATGTTTCAATATTGTTTAAAAAAGATTCTACTATAGGTTGTTCATTAACATATAATACGTTATCTAAATAATGAATAGTTTCTCCGGGTAAACCTATAATTCTTTTAATATAACTTTTTCCTTGATCATCTATAACTGTGACTACATCAAATCTTTTTGGTTTTGTAATTTTAGACAATCCTTTAGAAACAATTACAAAATCTCCATGTAAGTAATTAGGATGCATAGAATTTCCTGTAACACTTTGTACAGAAATAAAAAATAAAAATACTCCAATTGTTACAACAAAAGTAATTATTACTACTAAACTATCCTTTATAAATTCTTTTAATCCTCTTAAATCCATAATACTCCTAATGTTTTAATTCTATAATAGTTTCACCTAAATTTAAATTATTTAAATAAAACTTCTTTACCCTTCTATCTATTGCTAATAATCTATGAACTTCCTCTTTTAGGGCTCCTGAACCTATTCCATGAATTACTTTAACTGCATAAACTCTACTGAGAATTGATGTGTCAAGAAATTCTTTTAACACTGGATAAACCATACTTACTATTTCTCCATGTAAATCAAGAAAAGGTAGTTTATTATAAAATATCGGGTTGTTTTCCATATCTATTATTATATTCCGCAACTACATTATTTAAATTAGGTATTACTTTAATAGTATCACTTTCTTTGTCAGATAAATATGTTGCTATATTTCCATAAGCTATTGCTTTTTCTATTTCGAAATTATTTAAGATACCGTAGCCAAAACCACCTATAAAAATTCCATCATTTTTAATTATGTGTTTTGTTTTTATTCCAGCCATAAATTTAATTGTATTTTCGCTTAAATAAATTATTCCTAAATTGTTCTC
>CAZBGT010000021.1:0-8449 GCA_964491615.1 uncultured Muribaculaceae bacterium | reverse complement strand
AATTTATTTGTGTAACTGGGGTATCAGGTTCTGGTAAATCTTCATTAGTTAATGAAGTATTATATAAAAATTTAAGAAATAAATTATATAAAGCAAAAGAAGTAGCTGGTAAAGTAAAAGAAATAAAAGGATTAGAAAACATTGATAAAGTAGTAATGATTTCTCAAGACGCTATCGGAAGAACTCCGAGAAGTAATCCAGGAACTTATGTTGGAGTTTTTGACGAGATTAGAAAACTGTATTCAGAAATGAAAGAATCTAAAGCGAGAGGTTATACATCGGGAAGATTTTCTTTTAATGTAAAAGGTGGAAGATGTGAAGCTTGTAGGGGAGACGGAGTTAAAAAAATAGAGATGCATTTTTTAGCGGATGTTTATGTACCATGTGATGTTTGTGATGGCAAAAGATATAATGAAGAAACATTAAAAATAAAATTTAAAGGTAAAAATATATATGATATTTTAGAAATGCGTATAAGTGAAGCTCTTAGATTTTTTGAAAATATGCCTAAAATACATAAAGGCTTAAAAGTATTAGATGATGTAGGACTTTCATATATGAAATTAGGTCAAAGTGCCATTAGCTTGTCCGGCGGTGAAGCTGGAAGGGTAAAGTTAGCAAAAGAATTACAAAAACGTCCAACTGGTAAATCTTTATTCATTTTAGATGAACCTACTACAGGATTACATGCAATTGATATAAAAAGATTGCTTAATATATTAAATAAAATAGTTGATAATGGGGACACTGTTTTAGTTATTGAGCATAATTTAGATGTTATAAAAGTAGCGGATCATATAATAGATTTAGGTTTAGATGGTGGATATTTAGGTGGAGAAGTTATTGCACTAGGTACACCAGAGGAAGTTAGTAAAAATAAAATTTCATATACCGCAGAGTTTTTGCGTAAAATATTAAAGTAAGAGTTTGCTAAAACAATTAAAAACTTATATAATTAATTAAAGGAAGATGATAGTATGAACCCGGTTTTGATAACTATTTATAACTATGACATAATGTGGTATTCAGTACTTATTTTAATAGCGGTTGTAATGGCTTTTATTTTGTTTTTAAAAGAAGGACGAAGATTTAATTATAATAAGGACTTTTTATTTAATTTAGCATTTTGGACAGTTATATCAGGTTTTGTGGGAGCTAGACTATATTATGTTATTTTCAAATGGGAATTATATAAAACAGATTTATTAAGTATTTTTAAAGTTTGGGAAGGTGGCCTTGCAATTCATGGAGGAATTATTTTTGGTCTCCTAGCTGTTGTAATTTATTCTAGAAAATATAACACTAAAACAACCAAATTATTCGATATGGGAGTAGTAGCTTTACTCCTTGCCCAAGCAATAGGTAGGTGGGGAAACTTTTTTAATTCTGAGGCATATGGATCTTTAACTAGTTTAGCTAGGTTAAAAGAATTACATATACCCGAATTTATTATTAATGGCATGTTTATTAATGGTAACTATTACCACCCTACATTTTTTTATGAATCTATGTGGTGTTTAGCCGGAGTAATTATTTTACTTATTATAAGAAGAATAAAGACAATTAAAATAGGTCAAATGACATCGTTTTATTTGATTTGGTACGGAATTGGTAGATTTATGATTGAATCCTTAAGAACAGACTCATTAATGCTAGGAGGCTTTAAAACAGCACAAATAATATCTATTATAATGATCGTTATTGGAGTAATGATGAGTATGATTATATCTCGTAAAAGTAAATATGAAAGTTTATATAATACAGAAGAAAAGGCAATCTTTTTTTAGGAGGGAACAATATGTATGATGTAGTAATTGTTGGTATGGGTATCGGTGGAGTTACTTCTGGTATTTATGCTAGACAAGCAAATTTAAAAGTATTAATGTTAGAATCAAAAATACCTGGAGGAATACTTAATAATATAAACAAAGTAGAAAACTATACAGGTTTACCTTCAATATTAGGTTATGAATTTGCAGATAATTTAACAAAACAAGTTGAACATTTAAAAATACCTTATAAGATTGAAACAGTTGAAAAAATTGAAGTATTAAATGATAAAAAATTAATACATACAAATAAGGAAGTTTATGAAACAAAAAACATTATTTTTGCAACAGGTAGAAAACCTAAGTTTTTAGGTGTAGATAAAGAAAAAGATCTTTTAGGTAAAGGATTATGTACTTGTGCAACATGTGATGGAATGTTTTATAAAGATAAAGATGTTGCAGTAGTAGGCGGAGGAAATAGTGCTTTACAAGAAGCTTTATATTTAGCTAACATTGTTAATAAAATTTATCTACTTGTTCGAAAAGACCACTTTAGAGGGAGTGAACTTTTAGTCGAAGCAGTAAAAAATAATGAAAAAATAGAGATTATGTTTGAATCTCAAATAGAAAAAATCAACGAAACCGATGGTAAAATAGAAAGTATTTTATTAAACACCGGAAAAACTATTAATGTAAGCGGAGTGTTTATTTATGTAGGATATGCCCCAGATACAAGTTTAATAAAACATTTAGATATAGTTTGTGAAAACGGTTATGTTTTAGTTGATGAAAACTATGAAACCAAAGTAAAGGGATTATATGCAGTAGGGGATGTTATTAAAAAAGAATTATATCAATTAATAACCGCTGCTGCTGAAGGAGCTTTAGCAGCGACGCATATTGCTAATAAAAAATAATTATGAAAATATATAATACATTAACAAAAAAGATTGAAAAATTTGTTCCTTGGGATGAACAAGAAATAAAGATGTACACATGTGGTCCAACTGTTTATCATTATGCCCATATTGGTAATTTAAGAACATATATAATGGAAGATATATTAGAAAAAACACTAGTTTATCTTGGTTATAATGTAAAAAGAGTTATGAATATAACTGATGTTGGACATTTATCAAGTGATGCCGATACCGGAATTGATAAAATGTTAAAAAGTGCTAAAGAAGAAAAAAAAGGCATCTTAGATGTAGCAAAATTTTATACTGAAGCTTTTTTTAAAGATTTAGAAAAATTAAATATCAAAATTCCAGAAATAGTTGCTCCAGCAACGGACTATATTGATGAGTATATAAAAGTTATTTCTAAATTATTGGAAGAAAACTATGCATATCAAAGTGGTGGGAATGTTTATTTTGATACTTCTAAACTAGAAAATTACTACTCATTAACAAATCAAAAAGAAGAAGATTTGATAGTAGGAGCAAGGGAAGATGTTTTTGAAGATAAATTCAAAAAAAATAAATCTGATTTTGTTTTATGGTTTACTAAATCAAAATTTGAAGATCAAGAGTTAAAATGGGACAGTCCTTTTGGAGAGGGATATCCTGGATGGCACATTGAATGTTCATCAATCGCTCTTAAATATTTAGGAGATAAGTTAGATATTCATTGTGGTGGTGTTGATAATATTTTCCCCCATCATACTAACGAAATAGCTCAAAGTGAAGCTTATACCGGTAAAGAGTGGTGCAGGTATTGGATACACGGAGAACATTTAAATACCCAAGAAGGTAAAATGAGTAAAAGTGAAGGGAAAACCTTAACGCTAAATACTTTAATAGATGAGGGTTATGATCCCTTATCATATAGGTTTATGAACTTAATGAGCCATTATAGAAACGAATTAGTATTTAGTTATGATACTTTAAACAATGCAGAAAACATATTAAGAAACATTAAAACTAAAGTAATTAATTTAAAAAAAGAAGGTATATTAAACGAGACTAATTTTTATGGATATGATAATATGTTTAAAGATTACTTGAAAAATGATTTAAATACCGCAAATGCAGTAACGTTAATACATGAATTATTAAAAAGTGATGTAGATGATTATACAAAGTATAAATTAATTGAATCTTGGGATAAAGTATTATCATTAGATTTAACTAAAAACGAAACTATAATTGATGAATTATACATTAAAGAAATGATTGATAAAAGAAATGAAGCTAAAAAGAATAAAGACTTCTTATTAGCGGATAAAATAAGAGATGAATTAAAAGACAAAAACATCATTTTAAAAGATTTAAAAGATGAAACAATTTATGAGGTGATTTTATGACAGATTTAATATTATTATTACTTATTTTAATAATCCCTGCAGTAGCGCAAGGAAGAATTACTAGAAATTATGCTAAATATAAATTAATAAAAAGTGATAAATCTCTAACTGGTCAAGAAGTAGCAAGAAAAATTTTAGATCATCATGGTTTAAAAAATGTATATGTTACAGAATCTACTAGTGGTGAGTTGAGTGATCATTATGACCCAAGAAGAAAAGTAGTTAGATTATCAAGTCATATTTTTCATGAAAATAGTATCGCATCTGTTTCAGTAGCGGCACATGAATGTGGACACGCTATTCAGGATAAAGAAGGCTATTTATATTTAAAAATAAGAAATTTAATATTTCCAATTGTAAATATTGCAACAATCTTATCATATGTAATAATTTTTATAGGTATAATATTACAAGCTTTAGATTTAGTAATATTTGGTATAGCTTTAACGTTGTTTGGTTTATTTTTCCAAATAGTTACTTTACCTGTTGAGTTTGATGCAAGTAAAAGAGCTAATCAAAATTTAAAAGATTTAGGTATAATATATGAAAGCGAAGAAACACATGTTAAAAACATGTTAAACGCCGCGGCATTTACATATGTTGCTGGAGTATTAGCAAGTGTTCTTCAAATTCTAAGACTCATATTAATAACGAGAGGAGACAAGTAGATAATATGGAACAAACGTATATTATGTTAAAACCGGACGCGGTTAAAAGAAATTTAATGGGAGAAATAATTTCCAGAATTGAAAAAAAAGGATTTCTAATTACAGACATGAAAATGTTTATGTTAAATGAGGAAATCTTAAAAGTTCATTATGCTCATATAGCGGACAAGCCTTTTTTTCCGGAAATCATTGAATTTATGACATCGGGTCCTGTTGTGGGAATGATTGTAGAAGGTGATGATGTTGTTGCGGGAATGAGAAGAATAATGGGTGCAACAAAATGGGCAGAAGCCTTACCTGGAACAATTCGAGGAGATTATGCATTCTCAAATGGTGAGAACTTAATTCATGGCTCTGATTCATTAGAAACAGCCAAAGCTGAAATCGAAAGATTTATGAAATAGATAATTTTAATTATCTTTTTTTATATTAAAATAACCATGTGAGGAGTAATATGTTTGATTTAGTATCTAAATATAATCCAGCAGGAGATCAAATAAAAGCTATAAAAGAGTTAACTGATGGAATAAATAACAATAAAAAACACCAAGTTTTACTTGGTGCGACTGGTACTGGAAAAACATTTACAATAGCAAATGTTATTAAAAACACTAATAAACCAACGTTAGTACTAGCTCATAATAAAACACTAGCAGGACAATTATATTCCGAGTTAAAAGAATTATTTCCTAATAATCATGTAGACTATTTTGTTTCTTACTATGATTATTACCAACCAGAGGCTTATGTTCCTTCAAAAGATATTTATATTGAAAAAGACGCATCAATTAATGATGAAATAGATGAGTTGCGCCACTCCGCTACAAGTAATTTAATAAACCATAAAGATGTAATAGTAGTAGCGTCTGTTTCTTCTATATATGGAATTGGTGAAAGAGAAGAATATATTAAAAAAATGCTTGTTTTAAATTTAAAAGATAAAGTTAAAAGAGATTTTATATTAAATAAATTAGTTGATATGACTTATGAAAGAAACGATTATGATTTTAAAAGAGGAACATTTAGAGCTAGAGGTAATACCATTGATATAGTTCCAATTAACTTTAGATACGAAGCAGTAAGAATAACTTTAGAAGATGATATAGTAGAAAGTATTATGATAATAGACCCTGTTACGGGTGTTGTTTTAAATAATAAAAAAACTGTAGTAATATCTCCAGCATCTCACTTTGTTACAAGTGATTTAAAACTACAAGAAGCAATTAAAAGAATTGAAAAAGAATTAGAAGAAAGATTAACTTATTTAAAAGAAAACGATAAATTATTAGAACATCAAAGATTAAGTGAAAGAACGAAATATGATTTAGAGATGTTAAAAGAAACAGGTTTTTGTAGTGGAATAGAAAACTACTCAAGACATTTATCTTTAAGAAAAGAAGGAGAAACACCGACTTGTTTAATGGATTTTTTTCCAGATGATTATTTATTAGTTGTGGATGAATCACACGCAACACTCCCTCAAGTAAGGGGAATGTATAATGGAGATAGATCAAGAAAAGAGACTTTAGTTAAATATGGTTTTAGATTACCAAGTGCTTTAGATAATAGACCACTAAAATATAGTGAGTTTGAAGATAAAATTAATCAAGTAATATATGTTTCTGCAACTCCAGGCGATTATGAACTAGATTTAGTAGATAACAACGTGGTAGAACAAATTATTAGGCCAACGGGTTTATTAGATCCTATTATAGAAATTAGAAAAACAGAAAATCAAATAGATGACATTATTTCACAAATCAATAAAAGAGTTAAAAGAAATGAAAGAGTTTTAATAACTACCTTAACTATTAGAATGAGTGAAGAGTTAACTAATTATTTTAAACAATTAAATATTAAAGTTGCATATTTACATAGCGAGGTTAAAACCTTAGAAAGGTTAAAAATTATTAGAGACTTAAGATTAGGTAAATATGATTGTATTGTTGGAATAAACCTCTTAAGGGAAGGTTTAGATATACCTGAGGTGAGTTTAATATGTATTTTAGATGCAGATAAACAAGGTTTTTTAAGAAGCACTCGTAGTTTAATTCAAACAGCAGGAAGAGCTGCAAGAAACAAAGAAGGTAAAGTAATAATGTATGCAGATAAAATTAGTGATTCAATGAAGGAAGCAATTGATGAAACTAATAGAAGAAGACAAATTCAAGAAGAATATAATATTAAACATAATATTGAACCAAGAAGTATTGTAAAAGATATTAATGAACTTGTAGGAAATGAAATATTTGAAAAAGAAATAAAAAAACCTTCTAAAACAGAATTAAAAGGTATAATTGACAAACTAGAATATGAAATGAATGAAGCTGCTAAAGTCATGGACTTTGAAAGAGCAATGGAATTAAGAGACATTTTATTTGAATTAAAAGTAGAATTATAAAACAAGATTAATAAATAATCTTGTTTTTTCCTTCCTTTTTAGCTTGATATAATAATTTATCAATTTTAGAGAAGTTTTCTTCATATGTTAGATTAAAATCATATTTAATTAATCCGACTGATAAAGATACCTCTATTTTTTCTCCTTCTAAATAAAAACCTTTATTAACTTCTTCTTTAATCGTTTTTATTTTTTCTAAAGCTTTATCAAAGTCATCTAAACATATTATGACAAATTCATCTCCACCCCATCTACCAGCAAAGTCGTTATCATTTAAATGTATTTTAAAGCAAGATGTAATATATTTTAAGATTTCATCCCCAACCAAATGGCCATATTTATCATTTATATCTTTTAAATCATCTAAATCTAATACAGAAAAATAAAAACTTTCCTTTTTTTGAATTAAGTATTGAACTTTTACTTCAAAAAATAATTTATTTAATATAGTTGTTAATGGGTCTAAATAACCAGGGTGTAAATTTAATACCATGTTTTTAAAACAGATTAAGGTATAATCTTCTCCCTCATAATTAACTTTTGTTTTAGACTTGTTATAAAAAGTATCTTTATAGTAATAAATTCCTTTAGCGTGTGTAGCTTTAGTGAAAAAATCTTTAGGAATATTTTCTAATACAACAGCGTTATCTTTTTTAATTATTATATACTCACTTGAAAGTGTCAGTAAATTTATTAAATTTTTAGTACTCATATCTCTCCTAATTTCATACATTATAACACTTTCTTAAATTGATTAAAAGACATTAATTTAGTATAATTTTACTAATACCTTAGGAGGAAAAATGCTTGATACTATTAGACTATTTTTAAAAGACGCTAAATTACAAATAAAAAAACAATTAGACAAATATTATGGAGAGGAACACCCATGGTTTGATATGTATGAAAATGCTTCTAAAACATTAAATTATCCAGATAAAACAATTTATGAATTAGTTTTAGAAAATAAAGATAGTAAAAAAATTGCATATCAATATTTTAAAAGAAAAGTAAATTATATTGAATTTAATAAACAAATTATTAAATGCGCTAAAGGACTTAGAGAAATTGGTGTGAAAAAAGGAGATATAGTTTCAATATGTATGACTAATACTCCAGATGCAATTATATTTATTTATGCAGTAAATATGGTTGGAGGGGTATGTAATATGATTCACCCTTTAGCTAGCGAAGAAGAAATAAAGTTATACTTTAAAAAAACCGATAGTAAATATATTTTAACTTTAGATTTAGTTTATGAAAAAATTAAAAAAGTAGATAAGGAAATTAACTTAAGTAATATAAT
>CAZBGT010000020.1:0-8526 GCA_964491615.1 uncultured Muribaculaceae bacterium | reverse complement strand
TAATTTCATAATTAAAAAAAGCAGTAATAGGAAAACTAAATAAAAACGCTATTAAACTTGTTTTAAAAAGAGTGCTTTCCTTATTAAAAACTAATCCAAAAGTTACAGTAAAGGAATATAAAAAACCTATGTCATATACATAAAAAGGGTTATATATTAACAATATAAAAGCTGTTAAAAAAAGAAGCTTGAATGAATTTAAATTATATTTCATTAATTCATTTGATTCTTTTAAAATAAAAAAAATAAAGCATCTCATAATAGAAACTGCAAAAGATGTTAAAAAAGAATATATTAATAAAAAAGACGATAAAATAACTATCTTTCTTTTTTTGTTTACGTTATATAAAACTTTATCCAAAGTTACTAGTAAAAAACTAACATGCATTCCTGATATTGCTAATAAATGAGCAATTCCATTGGTTTTATAAGTGTTATATGTATCTGGATCCAATTCTTCTTTATTACCTAAAATAAATAATTTTAAAAAGTTACTACTTTTATAATTGTTTATCTTGTTGCTTATTTTGTTTTTGAAAACATAAAACATGTTTTCATTGTCAACAACTGTAATTTTGTTAGCGGTAAACAAAGTATATATTTTTTTATTATACAAATATTTTTTATAATTAAAAGTGTTTGGGATACTGTTTTTAAGTGGTAATTTGAACTTCCCTTCAACGATTATAGTTTTTCCATATAGACTATTGTTTTTGTAATATTCGTTTTCTTTTTCAGTAATATAATAAGTAACTTGTATTTTCTCTTTACTTTTAAGTGTTACAGAAAGTTTATCTTCTTTTAAAAGATAGTTAATCACTTTCCCTTCGATAACTGTATCATTTAAATTAAGTTTGGTATCATATTTAATCAAAGTCGTGAAAAACACTACATATAAAATAATAAAAAAAGTTAAAATAGCATATATTAAATTAGATTGTAATAAGATGTTTGATCTTATCAAATGTCTTATCCCCTATTCCTGAAACATTTTTCAGTTCATCGATAGTTTTAAAAGGACCATTTTTTAAACGATACATTATTATATCTTCTGCTTTAGTCTCGCCAATACCAGTTAAGGTCATTAAGTCAGCTTGTGTTGCTGTATTTAAATTAATTATTTTAGTTGTTTCATCATTTTCATCATCATCGGTTGTGATTATAGGCTTATATGTATCTTCATCACCAGTATTAATATCGACTGCACCTATGTTGATACAATCATCTATATATACAGTTTGTGGATTGCAGTTAATTACTTCACTTGGTTGAGGTTTTATTTTCAGGCTATTAAATTCCTTTATAGAATATATATAAACAACTTGTTCATCAACTAACTTTTTGCTTAAATTGATATTTTTTACATAAGCATTTTTAGTTAATCCGCCGGCTAAGCTGATAATATCGTTAACTATAGAGCCGTTTTTTAATGAATATACACCTGGGTTAATAACTTCACCTTTAATGTCAACGTATATATCAACTATTTCTTTTTGAGTAATATCATTTGTTTCTTGAGCTAAAAATTCATCAATTTGAGTGCTAGGTGTTTGTAGAAAAAAATAAGTTCCGATTCCCGAAAAAGAAATTATTGCTAATGCTATAATTATCCAAAGACGATATTTAATTAATATTTGTTCCATGTTCCTCCTTTCAATATTAATATATTATAAAAGAGAAACATTTCCTTTTTTTACGACAAAAAAAGAGTTTTTGTTACAAACTCTTTAGACTTTTTCTAAGTTTTTCTTCTTTATTTTCTATTTGAACTCTCAGAACTAGAAATATTAAAGTACCAAACACTAAAGTTGAAGAACCACCATAACTTAAGAATGGTAATGGAACTCCGGTCACAGGTAGCAGTCCTAGCACTCCGGTTAAGTTTAATATTATGTGAGAAAAAAATACTATAAAAGTTCCATAGGCTATTAAACTATTTCTTAGGTTTGTAGAGTTTCTAGAAATAATATAAATTCTAACCAAAATTATTCCATACATTAATAAAACTAAAACCCCTCCAATTAATCCAGTTTCTTCAACAACTATTGGATATATAAAATCCGTATGACTTTCAGGTAGGTATAAATATTTTTGAGTACTTTTACCAAATCCTACTCCAGTAAGATTACCGCTATTTATGGCAATGAAGCCGTTGCAGACTTGGTAACCCGTAACATCTTGGTATCTATCGCAAGGGTTCAAAAATTGAAGTCTGTTTAATTGTCTTTCTGATAGAAAAACATCCTTAAACAATAAGCCAAAACCAAGAAGTATTATAACAACAAAAAGTATAAGAGATTTATATTTTTTAAATTGCTTTGTTAAATTAGGTAAACTTGCGAAACTTAAAAATCCTATTAAAAATATTATGAATGCAGTACCTAAATCCTTATTTAAAAACACTAGCACGATTCCAAGAAAAGTGACGGCGCCAGGTATTAAATAATAATATATTTTACTACTTTTCAATTTTATTAAAGAGTGGTAATAGTATGCGCTAAACAAAATTAAAGTGAGCTTAAAAAATTCACTAGGCTGAATATTAAACACTTTTAAATCGATACTTCTTTTGTGTTCCCCAGTACTGAACCCAACTACCATTACAACTATCAATGAGATTAAAACTAAAATTGTAGCTAAATAACTCAAATTCTTATAATTTTTAAGTGGTACTTTAAGTATTATAAAATAACCTAATAAAAAAACGACAAATAAATAAAATGCTTGTTTCACAAAAAAATAATGTGTTGGTTGATAATATCTAAGTAAAGTCGAAACAGTCGAAGCACTGAAAACCATTACTAAACCAAAAAAAGCTAACAAGATTGTTGAAACTAATAAGATTTTATCTATATTTTTGTAGATTTTTTTCATATTATCTAAATAAATATTAACACAAAACAAATTAAAAATAAAACAACGTTTAATACTAATGTAAAGGTTATTTGCAAAAAGATACCCTTGTTTAGTATAATAAAGTTGTGGTTTATATGAAATTACCAAATTTAAAAATATTAGATGAATGTGACCCAATATTAAGAAATGTTAGTAAAGAAGTAACATTTCCTTTAAGCAGTGATGATAAAAAAATAATAAATGATTCTTTGAAATATTTAAAAATGAGTCAAATTGATAAGTACTCAGAGAAATACAATTTAAGAGCAGGTATGGGTTTAGCATTTATTCAGCTAGGCATTAAAAAACGAATATTTGTTATAGTTTTTGAAAGTGAAGAAAACAAATTTGACGAATATGTAATAATTAACCCAGAATTTATAAGCAAGAGCACAGAAAAAGTTTATGTTGGTGAAGGTGAAGGCTGTTTAAGCGTTGATAGAGACGTTGATGGCATTGTAGGAAGAAATGCTAGAATAACAATTAAATACAATGATATCTTAGGTAAGGACTGCGAAATAAGAGTTAGAGAAGAGTTAGCGGTAGCATTTCAACATGAAATAGATCATTTAAACGGAATACTCTTCATAGATAAAATTGATCAAAAAAACCCATTTGAAAATCAAGAAAAAATGAGAGAAATATAACTCTCATTTTATTTTACTTTAATTTAGTGCTTACGATTTTACTTACACCGGATTCTTGCATTGTAATCCCATATAATACATCAGCGTATTCCATCATTCTTTTTTTATGAGTAATTAAAATAAATTGACTCAATTCTTTCTTTTTTGAAATATACTTACCAAATAGATCCACATTTGCTTCATCTAATGCTGCTTCTGCCTCGTCTAAAATTATGAAAGGAACTGGGAAAACATTTAATACAGAGAAAAGTAAACAAATTGCAGCAAGTGATTTTTCGCCTCCTGAAAGGGCTACAGTTGAGCCTAATTTCTTACCAGGAGGTTCAGCTATAAGTTCAACTCCTGTATTTAATATGTCATTAGGATCAGTTAATACCAATTCTCCTTTTCCACCTTGAAACATGTTTTTAAACATTAACTTATATTCTTTATTAATTAAATCAAAAGTAGTGATAAATTTCTCACTCATGATTTGATCCATATCTTCTATAATACTTTTTAAATTTTTAGATGATTCAATTAAATCTTCTTCTTGCTTTTTTAAAAACTCATACCTAGTATTTATACGTTCGAATTCATCAATGCTATCTAAATTAATGTGCCCAAGTTTATTAATGTTGGTTCTTAACTCTTTTACTTTTTCTCGGGCTAAAGCTTCTTCCAATTCTAGAAAATATTTATCTTTAGTTGCTTCATAAGTTAAATTATATTCTTCGCTTAACCTAATTAATAAGTTATCTAGTTTTATTTCAATTTCTTGTTTTTTCAATTCCTTTTGATTTATTTCGTCTTTTAATTGATAAATCTTTTGGTTTGTTTGTTTTTCTTCTTTTTCTAACGAATTAATTAAATTTTGATTATTAAATCTATTGTCTTTTAACTCATTCAACTGATTATTAATTTTTGCTTTCTTTACTTCATAGCTCTGGAGTTCATTAATTAAATTTACAAGTCTTTCCTCGCCTTTATTTAATGAAAGGCTTGAGTTGTTTTCGATATCATTCACTACTTTTTCTCGTTCTTGAGCTAATTCCAACATTTCTCTTTCTTTGTTTTTTAAATCATCTTCGATAAGATAGTTTTTCCTAACTAGTTTTTCAGCTTGTTCGTTGAAAGAAAGATATTTTTCATTATTAGATGTATATATTTTATTAAGATCATCATATTTTTTTTGATAATGCTCTAGTTCTTTTTTCTCTTTTTCTAATATTGATTTATAATTAAACACCTTACTAGCAGTACCGCCTTGAACACTTCCGCCAGGAAATGATACCTCACCATCTAATGAAACAATTTTATATCTATAATTAAAATATTTTGCAATTTTATTCAGTGAATCAATATCTTTAACTATTAAAATGTTTCCTAATTGGTTTTCAATAATGTTTTGATATTTAGAATTATACTGTACAACATCACTAGCAATAGATATAAAACCCTCTAAGTTATTGAATGTTTCATTAACATATCTACTTTTTATGGTATCGAGAGGAAAAAAGGTTGCTTTTCCTAATTTATGTTCTTTTAAGTAATTAATACATTTTTTAGCATCATTAAAGTTATCTACAATTATAAAATTACTTGCATACCCCAAAGCAGTATCTAATGCTGTATCGTATTTTGAATCATAAGAGATTAAACTACCGATAGTACCATGAGTATTCAGGCTTGAGTTATTAACTATATTTTTAACCGAAAAAGGAACTCCTTCTTGATTTGCAATGTTATTTTTTGTTATTTCAATCTTGTTTTTTAATATTAATATATCTTTTTGATAACTTTCTATGTTATTTAAATAGTTGGTGTTTTTTAATTTTCTCTCAAGGATTTTGTCATTAAGATTATTCAATTCAACAATATTCTTTTTTAATGATTCTTTTGTTATTTTAATTGACTCTTTTAGAATATTTATTTTTTTATTTAATTGAGCCTCTTCTTCTTTTAAATTTATTGTATCTTTGTTTATTTGTTCTTCACTTAAATTAAACTTTATTTTTTCTTCGTATATCCCTTTTTCTTTTGCAAGTTGATATAACTTAACTTCTATTAAGTTAAGTTCTTCATCCAGTTTAGAAATTTGTTCCTCGCTTAATAAATTATTTGTTTTCAATTTTTCAATTTGATCGCTAGTTTGGAAATTATATTTCTCTAGCAGAGAGTTTAAACCATCGAGACTTGATTTTAATGAGTTTAATTTCGCATCATATTCAGTAATATCTTTTGAAATTAAACCAATTTCAATATTCTCTAATTCGTTTTTATAACTATTGTACTTTATTGCTGCGTTTTGTTGCCTTTTAAGTGGCCTTAAAGTAGTGTACAACTCATTAGTTAATAGTTTTATACTATTTATATTGGTTTTGGTTCTGTCCAACTTTTTTAAAGACTCGTCTTTTCTTTGTTTATATTTTAGCACTCCAGCAGCTTGCTCTATAACACTTCTTCGGTCTATTGCCCTAGCATTTACAACATCAGAAATATTTCCTTGAGAAATAATATTAAATGCTTTACTACCTACCCCTTTATCTAAAAAAAGATTTTGGATATCTTTTAATCTAACTTTTGTGTTATTTATATAATAATCGCTCTCGCCCGATTTATAAATTTCTCTTTTTATTTCAACTTCGTTAAACTCTGTATTTAAAAAATTATTTGAATTATCAAAAAGTAAAGCTACTGAAGCTTTATTTAAACCTTTTCTATTTTTAGATCCTTTGAAAATAACATCGCTCATTAAGTTTGATGCTCTAAGCGATTTTAATGATTGTTCGCCTAGTACCCATTTTACAGCATCTATAATGTTACTTTTACCGCTTCCGTTTGGGCCTACTATTGCAGTTATATTCTTATTAAAACTAATGTCAGTTTTATCAGCAAAGGATTTGAAACCATTTATTTTTATATTTTTTAAATACATTTTACCCTACTCTTTTTTTATAAGCATTTTTTGCTGCATTTTGTTCAGCTTCTTTTTTTGTTTTTCCAATTCCGCTTCCATATATTACATTGCCTAAGACTAAATCCACAAAAAAAGTTTTGTTATGTGCGCTTCCTTTTTCTTTTGTTAAAACATATTTTAATGCTTCTTTTTCGCCAATAACTTCTTTAATAATTGTTTTATAATCACTAAAGAATTCTCTATCTTGTTTTATATAAGGAATAACTGTATTATGAACAAAGTTTTTAGCGTTATCAAAACCGGAATCAATATAAATCGCTCCAATCAAACTTTCAAAAACATCAGCAACGATTGATGTTTCAATTGATTTTTTTGATCCTTGCCCAACTAAAATATTTTTATCTAAATTGATCTTTTTAGAATAAAACTCTAGTGCTTCTTCACAAACAAACGAAGCTCTTTTTTTGCTCATATCTCCTTCATTTAAATTGTAGTTTAAATACAAATACTCACTCACTACTAGGTTTAAAATAGAGTCACCTAAAAATTCTAGACGTTCGTAATTATAATCTAGATTTTGTTCGTTAGCATATGATGAGTGAGTTAAAGCAGTTTTTAATAAAGTTTTATTTTTTACTAAATTGTTTATTTCCATACATTATTTCCTAACATAAACATTATAACAAATAAAGTCTTTAAATTAAAGAATTTACAATTCAATCAAAAAGTTTTATAATCATAATAGGTGCGTTATGAAATGGCTTTTAATTAAATTGATTAAACTATATCAAATAACGCCTTTAAAAAGTCACTCTATGTGCAGGTATAGTCCAACGTGTAGTAATTACATGATAGACGCACTCAACGAATATGGTTTTTTAAAAGGTACTTATTTAGGTATAAAAAGAATATTAAGATGTAACCCACTAGGTGGATCAGGATATGATCCTGTTAAAAAAAAGGATGATAAAAATTGAAAAAATTGTTGCTTGTTATTGTATCTTTAACTATTATTACTGGATGTAATTTTGATAAAGATAAATTAGAAAATGCTAATATTAGAACTACTTCATATCCAATAACATATTTAGTCAATGAATTATACGGAGAATACTCGACTATTAAGAGTATTTATCCAGAAGGCGTTGATGAAGAAACTTACAAATTAACAACAAAACAAATAAAAAGATATTCAAAAGAAAATCTATTTGTTTACAATGGTCTTACTGAAGAAAAAGAGACTGCAAAAACCTTCGTAAATAAAAATAAAAACATTTTATTGATTGATGCGACATATAGTTTAAATTATAAAAATGATATTTCCGAATTATGGCTTAGTCCTAATAATTATTTAATGTTAGCCAAAAATATAAAAGATAATTTATCGGAATATTTAACAAATAAGTTTATAATTGAAAAAGTTAATGAAAATTATGATGCATTAAAAGAAAAATTATCAATTATGGATGCAGATTTACGAAAAGCTGGTAGTAGTGCTTTGGAAAAAAGTGAAGAGACAATAGTTGTTACATCTAATGCATTTAAATACTTAGAAAATTATGACTTCATTGTCGTTTCATTAGAAGATTTAGTACAAAAAGATAGTTATGATATAAACAAGATTTTAAAAGGATTTAAAGATAAAACATACTCCATTTTTATAAATGATGCATCTTTTAATCCGGAAGGTGTAGATAAAATAATTCAAGAATATGGTGAACAAACTGTTTTTGTCAAAAATATTAGCTCTTATGCTACTGATACAGACTATTTAAGTGATCTTCAAGAGGTAGTTTACAAGATACTTTTACTTACAAATCTTAATTGACAATCAATCCCGTTTTAGATAAAATAAATGGGACTTTACGGAGTAGTACTCAAGAGGCTGAAGAGGCGCCCCTGCTAAGGGTGTAGGTCGGGCAACCGGCGCGAGAGTTCAAATCTCTCCTACTCCGCCAGTAAATATTTAACTAGGTTATCTAGTTTTTTATTGCAATAAAAAAATCTAGGTTATCTAGACTCTTTTTTTATATGGTGACCCGTACGGGATTCGAACCCGTGAATGCATGCGTGAAAGGCATGTGA
>CAZBGT010000019.1:0-8788 GCA_964491615.1 uncultured Muribaculaceae bacterium | reverse complement strand
CAACTAAGGTATTGTTATCTATAATTTGTTTGTCTTCTTTATAAAGAATATCATAAAAATCTAAAAAATATATAAATAATGTAGCGGCTATTCTTTTATTACCATCAATAAATACATGGTTTTTAGTTATTAAATATAAAAATTTGCTGCTTTTTCTTCAATTGTTTTATAAATATCTTGCCCGTCATATGTTTGATAAATTGTATTTATAATTGAGTCTAACCCTTTGTCTCGTTCTAAAGCGAAAACATCACTATTATTGCCTTCTTTTAATTTATTAATGATAGATATACTATCTTCATATGTTATTTTGTTTGTTGATTTACTTCCTCTAGGTTTAGTTATATTTTCATGATCATAGTCATCTAGTAAATTAAGAGCTTTTGAGTATTCGTTAATTACTTTAATAATCTCTTTTGATTCTTCGTCTACCCTGCCAGCAATGTCAATTAATTTAACAGTCTTTTCTAAATATTCAAGTCTTTGTTTATTAATAACATAACCTTTTACCATATAATCTTTCAAAACACTATTAGCCCATTTTCTGAATGTCACACCTTGTTTTGACTTCACTCTGTAACCTACACTAATAATCATATCTAAATTATAGTATTCAATTTCTCTTGTTACTGTTCTTTTTCCTTCTTTTTGAACTGTTGCAAATTTTGCAACAGTTGACTCGCCTTTTAATTCCTCTTCATTTACATTTTTAATATGTCTAGATATAACTGATTTATCTCTTCCAAACAAATCAGACATTTGATCTAAAGATAACCAAACAGTATCGTCCTTTAAATTAACTTCTAATTTAATGTTTTGATTTTCAAATAATACAATTTTATTTTTAATTTTAGTCATATTAGCTCCTTTTTTATTATTTATGTAAAAACTTTTTTGGTGAAACACTTTGATTATAAGGAATTGCCGTCTTTCCTACATTAATGTTTTTTTATATGAGTCAACTACATAGGATACTCTGCCGGCTTCTTTTCATTCTTCGTTTTGTCTTATTTTTAAATCAAAAATTATACACAATTTATTGAACTATTTTTGTGAGAAAACTTCAGACACCTCTATCAATTATTATTGTTTTTGGTTGGTTTTTTAGAAATTTAGTTAATTCAGCGTATGTTGTGCCATAAGCATAAGCTTGTGGTGGAGTAAAACCAAAGTTTCGAAGCTTATTTAACGAAATTGAATTATTTAACTTGTATAACTTTTTTATATAATATGCATATCTGTATTTAAAAGTTCCTTTGTTGAATTCTTGATTTCCTATTCCGTTTTCATTAATCTGGTCAGGATTTTTAACGATATTACCTATTTCGATTATATAAGTTAGTTTACAAACTGGTGATGTTTCGTAAACATATAATGTAGTTATTTTTGTTTTTGGAATGTAGCTTCTAAATTCATAATCTTTTTTCCCAGATTCAATTAATTTAGTGTACTTTGGCTTAATACTAATGTAAATTGCATTTTGAGCCATAACTAGTATCTCCTTTTTTTAAAACTAATAAGTTATCTTAGAATAATAATTTCTAATCTCGTCATTGCTATTCAATTTGGATTCGTGATTTAATATTTTCTTAGCTGCTTTTGAGTTGTGTGCTAATTTTTCTATAGATTCTTTATACATAGAGTCACTCTCTGGGTTTTCATATTTTATTACTTGATTGTCTTTAATTGTAAACTTATAAAACAAAGAATATCCATTGTGATATTGGATTATTTCGTTTTCCAAGTAATACGTTCCGCCTAAAACCCACATGTAAACGTAGATAAGATCTTTATGTTTCACAACACCTAATTTGTCATAACTAACAAAATAATGATAATTTGTTTGCTCCAAATCTTTATTCATAATTTTTTGTTCTTCTACATGTCTCAAATGATTAATTGCTGTATCGTATAAATAATTACGATTTTTAACATAATGCGGAGTTTCTTTACAAATAAAATATCCTACTGTCGCAGTAGCAATTAAAACTGTTATTATTATCAGTGTTATTAGTTACTTCTTTTTTTCATAATTGTCCTTCCGTTAAACAAAACTATTTTATTTAGTAATATTTTACTATATTAATAGTATAACATACACTAAAACATTTAAAAACACATTAGGCATTTTAAAAGAAGATTTTTAATCTTCTTCTAAATGATAATCTCCACCGTCAATAAACAACTGTTTATTATTAATTAATGCATCGGACATTTTTTTTCTAGCTTGGGAATAAATGCTTTGTACTGTAGTTCTCGAAACATTCATATTTTCTGCTGCCTGTTCTTGAGTTAAATTAAGTTGATCAATTAATCTAATTGATTCATATTCTTCAACAGTCATATTTACTACTTCAGGTGTTTCATAATTTACAGGCCCAAATCTGTTACATCTAGGCATTCTTCCAACCCTTCTTAATCTTCTAGGTCTTCCTACGCCAATTGAGTTTTTACCTATTCTAGGATTACCACAATTACCTTGTTTTAATCCAGTAAGTTTGCCTCTACCGTCTGGTCCTGTTCCATCTAATCTAGGCATATGTTTCACCTCCTTAATTATCGACATATGTCTCTAATTAAATTATATCAGATTTTTGACATATGTCAAATATTATTTTTTTAATAGTTTTTTCAATAATCTTTTTGATTTATTTGTCACTTTAGTTATTATAGGATACAAAACGTACAGTGGTTTATTAACTATTAAATCAAAGTCACCCATAAATTCAATATACTCTCCACCAAGTCTTTTTTTGAATTCAAATATACCTGCTAAGTTTTTATATTCTGTTTTAGGATCTCCAACAGTACCAAAAAAATCAATAATACAATAATCTTCACTATTTTTCACATCTTCTATTACATCGTAATAGTTTTTAACTCCAGCAAATGTTTCTTTAGCTAACAAGTTATTTCCTAAATACATTGTCCAAAATTTATTTCCGTAAGCTACCGTTATAAGAGAAGAAACAATTATTGTTTTTTGGTCTTCATATTTAGCAAATTTGTTGATTTTTTTCGAAATGCTGTTGTATCTACATTCAGCATCAGCAAGAACTGTTTTTTTACTATTAGTTTCGATTGTCTTTTTTAATTTTTCTAATTCTTCTTGTAACTTTATTAGTTGCTCTTGAATGTTTAGTTCTAACGAATATATTTTAGATTCGCTGTGACCTGTGTTAAAAACGTTGTAAAAATCATTGTAATAATTAAATCCGTATTCATTAAACTTATCGTTCGACGCAGTTTCTTTGATTAAATCATGAAAAGTTTTTATATTATTATCTACCACAAGTTTTAAATTATAAGCCCTTGACTTCCTAATATTATTTAAAAAAGTTGTGTTATAAGTGTGAGCTTTTTTTAACTCATCTGTCGTTAAATCAATCCTGAATGTATATCTAGGCTGGTTACTTTCATATAATTTATTAAACCCTTGATGTTTGTACCCTATAGTAGTCAAATAATCATATAATTTATAATTATTTTCGCCACCTAAAACCGGATTAGCGTCTAAATCTATATCGTGATATTTTATATCCGGATCAATTCTTAAATATATTGCTTTATATTTTTTTAAGTATTTTTTTAGTTCTTGGGTTAAAAAACCCAATACCTTTTTATCTCTAAAGTCCATTACAAAGCCTCTAGGTGCATAGAAGTGACTGAACCCAAATGGTAATTTCGTTTGAAGTAGTAATCCTGTTGCGATTAATTTGTTTTTGTCATCAACTACTCCAACATAATGAGGAATTGTACCCTTGTTTTTTATTGCAAATTGTCCCCATTCATAAGACTGTAAAAAGTGACTCTTTTCATGATTAACCACAAAAGAGGTATATTCTTTTTCACTAACTTTTTCTAAAAATTTCATCTTTCTCCTACTCAACCATTCCTATTTTATTAAATGGGTAAATTCTAAAATTAACTTTACCCTTAATTTCTTTTTTTGTTACTGCCCCAAAAATTCTACTATCTAGGGAATCGTTTCTATTATCACCTAAGATAAAATATTCATCTTTACCAAGAAGAAGCATATCCATGTCTTTTAAAGTACCTAGCATATTTTTTTCAGTATATTTTATTGTATCTATATAAATTTGGCCGTTCTCTATTTCAACGCTTTGGCCTGGTAAGGCTATGATTCTTTTTATAATATCTGTTTCATAATTTTTTAATTTAACCACAACAATGTCGTTTTGTTTGTAGTTTTTATTAATTTTATTTAAAAATAAAACATCTTTTGTAAATAATGTGTTATTCATACTACTACCATTTATCGTAACTGGAGTAATAACGAAAGATCTTATTAGTACTACTACCACTATAATTATAATATATGGTATTAATGACTTTATTTTATTTGAAATATTGCTTTTCATAATACATAAAAAATTAAGGAAAGAGATCTTAATTTCTTTCCTTAACTTTATATTCTTTACGCATTTTGTTGATAAAGTTAAGTTTTGCCCTTCTAACTTTACCCTTTTTAACTACAGTTATTTTATCAATAGTAGGTGCGTTAACGGGGAATACTCTTATTACCCCAATTCCGCTAGAAGTTTTTCTAACTGAAAATGTTTCAGAAACACCTCCACTTTTTTTAGCTACTACTAAGCCTTCAAATGCTTGAATTCTTTCTTTTTTTCCTTCTTTAACCCATACATCCACTCTAACGGTATCTCCAACTCTAAATTCAGGGATATCGTTTTTAATGTGTTGTTTGTTAATTTTGTCAATTAAATTCATCTAATTCATTCCTTTCTATTATATTAGCAATCATAATACATATTACCAGCGGATTGCTTTCTTGGGCTTTTAAATTATAACATATTTAATGAATGTATTCAATTTATTTTATGCGATAAAAAAGCGATAACGCAAACCCTAATTTTTCTACAATAATCTTTTTATGTTTTATAGCATAACCTTTCCCTATTGCTTTAAAACCCACCGTTATAGCGGCAATGAACGAGGCTATAATCAAGTTAGTCATAATAATGTTGGTATTGTATTGTCCGTAAATATATATTGCAATAACCGCGCCAATAGCTCCAGATAATATACCACAGACATCTCCAATAACATCATTAGCTACATTACTAACTTTATCTTTATGTTTTAAAAGAAACAAACTTTCTTTTGAACCTCTTACTTTTTTACTCGCTCTAGAGTTATGATGTTTATCAATATCAGATACTACTGCAACACCAATAATATCAAAAAAAACACCAATAAATATAATTAATAACAACAGTAAAAATGCATATGTTATAGATAAATTATTAATTACAACATTTGAAAATAACCCTAAAAACACAGATATAACAAAAGTTATTAAAAATATGTATAAAACCCATTTATTTTTCATTATTCCTCCAAAATAAATGCATAATTCACATTATGCATCTACTTAAAAGTGTGTGGTATATTATAAATAAATCTTACGGCTTAGGTCAAGTTTGCTTTCCACGTTTTTTATCCTTCGGTTACCCTAGGGTGATTTCTCTTTAAAAAAAACGAATGAGCGTCGCCGCATCATTTACTCGATTGCCACTTAGTCCGTACTTTAATCCTTATAATATCTACTTAGTGTAACACTCTAGAGGTTTTCCCTAACGAAGAAGATTTGCCATTATTCGCTTTTGCAAAAATAGTTTCAAATATCCGCTATTTTCACTCACGACAGACAACTTTTCTTAATAATTGGAACGTAGGAGGCAACTTCTTGTATGCCATTACAAGGTCCCCTCAAACTATTATTCATATACCCACCCCAATCTGGGCGAAAGAAGCAAATATACAAATATCCTTTCATTATCTCGTTGATAGATTTTTAGCCCTACCTTCAGGCAATTTCTTCGACTAGAATAATGCACCACTACACTAATATTATATCTAATTTCTTAAAAATGTCAAAGGCTTAAAGTGTTTTTTTCTTGTGCGAAATAATTTGCTTTTTCTTTTAGTTCTCTTTCAATTACTTCTATTTTTTTAATCATTTCTTCCTTTGACACCGAGTTGATATGTTCTTTATAATAATTGTTTATTATCCCTTTTAATTTAGACGCCTCATTTAACGTTATTAAAAAATCTTCATCATCTATGTCAGAGTCTCTAATAGTTAAACTATATAACTCAAGTAATCTATAATATCTTTTTTCAAATTGTTTTAAAATATACTTTGTTATTAAAATCGAGTTATATAAATCGACTTCATGTTCTCCTCCACTAAATATAAAAGAAAATTTAGGGCCTTTTTTAATTTTAAAAGTAGAATCTTTTTTAAAAACTTTAGGAACTACTTTATAATTCATTTTATTTTCCTCTTATTTTCATTTCTCCATTGGAGAATTAATTTATGATCTCCACTTAATAACACATCCGGAACTGTTTGATTGTCAAATTCTCTTGGCTTAGTATATTTTGGATAATCATAATATTGGTCGTTAAACGATTCTTCTAATAAACTTTCTTCATTAATTACTCCAGGGATTAATCTTACTATTGAATCAGTTACACACATTGCTGGCACTTCTCCACCAGTTAAAACAAATTCACCGATTGAAATGACCTCATCAATATATTTCTTTACTCTTTCGTCAAAACCTTCGTAATGACCACATATTAATATAATGTGTTTTTTGCTAACTAATTGTTTAGCTTTTTGTTGATTATAGACTTCTCCTTCGGGAGATAACAAAATAACATGTGACTCATTAGTTTTAATTGTTTTTAAAGCATTATAAATTGGCTCAACCATTAAAAGCATTCCACTTCCTCCACCATAAACAGTATCATCAACTTGCTTATTTGGTGACGAAGAGTACATTCTAAAATCCAGTAAATTAATTTCTACGAGTCTTTTTTCAATAGCTCTTTTAATTATTGATTCAGTTAAAAAACCTTCAAACATATTGGGGAAAAGCGTCAAAATATCTATTCTCATAAAATAAACTCACTTCCTTTTTCAGTGTAAATAATTTCTTTTTCTTTATCAACTTTTAAAATGAATTGCTTTAATATAGGTATTAAAAAGTCTTTATTATCCCTTACTCTTAAATAATTGTATTTATTTGCATATTCTATATCCTTAACTATTCCAAGTAATTTATCTTTGTCATATACTTTAAAACCAACTAGTTTTTCCACTATAAAATCTGCTGCAATTTTTGATGTGTCAAAGTATATTTCTTGTTTTAAAAAAGTTTCTATTAGATTAATGTTTTCGTAACCGCTTAAAGTGATTAAATAGTAATCTTTATGTTTCCTAACTTTTTTGATTTCGTAGGTATTATTATTTACAATTATTTCGTTATTTATTTTAAAAACTTCTTCTTTTAGTGAAGAGAAACTCCTGACTTTTAATTCTCCTTTTAAACCATGGAAAGATATAATTCTACCAACATTAATCATTAAAAACCTCATACATCAAAATACTTCCAGATACAGCAACGTTTAAACTTTCCACCTTTGTGGTATTTATCTTAACTACATCATCTGAAATGTTTTTCAATTCTTTTCGAACTCCTGATCCTTCGTTACCTAAAATTAAAGCTAGTTTGTTAGATTTAAATTCTTTAATACTTTTTCCTTTATCAACATCAGTTGCAAGTATTAAATATTTTTGTTGTTGTAATAAAGGTAAATAGTCGATTAGTTTTTCATTTAAAAAATTAATATTAAATATTTCTCCACGACTAGCACTGATTACTTTTTCATTATATATATCTACACAATTATCCAAAACAATTGTGCCAAAGTCAAAGGCACTAGCACTTCTTATAATTACACCCAAATTAGTTGGGTCTTGAATATGATCAAGTAATAAAATATTGTTTTCGAGTTTTGTTCTATCAATATATTCTACTAAAGCTACTACATCAGTGGGAGTAGAAAGACTTGATATTTTTTTCATGACTATATCACTTATTCTAACTACTTTATGAAAGTTATAATCATTTTTAGTAGTATAAATCTCTTTTACTAAGTTTTTAGATAGAGCTATGTCCACCAAATCTTTCCCTTCAACTAGAAAAGATTTAAACTTGTCTCTATATTTTTTTTGTTTCAATTTTACTAAATGTTTAATATTCTCATTATTTACACTTGTTATAATCATTTTAATTTTTTCCTTAACTCCTTATAATTAGGAACGGCATTTTCTACTAAACTCCAAAAGTCTTTACTATGGTTTTTAATGAAAAAATGACACATTTCATGTATTATAACATAGTCGATTACCTCTAAATCATATCTTAACAACTTTTTGTTTAATGTAATAACTTTAGTTTTAGTATTACAAACTCCCCATCTAGTATTCATATCTCTTACTTTGATTTTATAGTCGGGCAAATTGTTAAATACTTTACTACAGATTTTGGCCTCGCTCGTAAATACTTTTAAAGATTCTTGAGTTATAAACTCACTCAACATATCATCATCTTTAGTATATACTTTGTTATCTTTAAAACCCACTTTTGTTAATTTAGGATTATATATCACTTGATACTCTACACCTAGATAAAAAAACTTTTGGTCTTTTTTTAATTTGTCTAAGTGTTTCAAATACATTTTATATAACTTTTCTTCATTTTCTAATATATAGTTTAGAATATCTTTTTCTTTCATGAAAAAACTCGATGATACTATTAAGTCACCTGATTTGTTAAATCTAAAGTATGTGTGTTTTTGTTTTTTGTATTGAATTTGCAAGTTTATTTTATGGTTTTTTAATGTTATTTGCATTATTTACCTTTTTTTAAAAGATCTCTTATTTCTTCTAATG
>CAZBGT010000018.1:0-9019 GCA_964491615.1 uncultured Muribaculaceae bacterium | reverse complement strand
TTGAATCAACAAATTCAAGTATTTCATTTTGTGTTTCGTTTTTCATTAATTTTTTACCATCAAAATCATACAGCATATAAGCATCATTATTGTTTTTAGTTAAAAAATAATTTTCATGTTTCACAATACTTTTATGTTCGAAAAGTATTATTCTTTCAAATTTATTATCTTGAAACATTAAAATACCTACTTGTTTATTCGTGTTCATCGCGGACATTAAAAATTTGTTTGATAAATCTATCTCTACCGATAGTTGATCTATAAAGTTTGCATCCACTTTTAAATAAGTTGCAAGATTTCTATTGGACACTAAGTCTCTTAAAACAATATTTTGATTAACAGCTAAACTTTTTTTATCATTTATAAATACAAATCTATCATTGAAAATTGGTAAATATTTATTTTCTTTTTCTGTTAATTCTGAAGTTATTTGTTCTTCAACTGCAAAAAAGCAATTTTTAAATTCTGTTGTATTTTCATCAACTAAATTATCATTTTTACATGTATAGGCACCAATCAATATTTCTTTTTCAAAGTCTTCATAAAAATATAGTTTTTTATTTATATAGTTTACATACCCATGATTTTTATTCAAATGAACTTCAAAGAAGTTATAAGTAGTTGTTAGTTCATCAACTTCTACAGAAATTTCTGTATCAGATAAATTTATTAAAAAAGCTCTTTCCTCAGATTCTTTCATATCTTCATTATTAAAATAATAAATTGGTATATAGTGCTTATTAGCCAACTTGATTCCCTCTTCATTAATTTTAAACAGTTCATTATCCTTTAAAAACAAATGATCTTCATTAATAAAAAGTATATATTCTTTTTCCATGCTAATAAAATCATAAACAAGTTCATTAACGGCAATACCGTCATAATCATACAATAAATATTCTTCTTTTAATTTAACCGACAAATACTTATCATTATAATCAAATAAAATTCCGTCAATTCTTTTTACAATTTCTTGACCTTTTTCATCAACTATTCCATAACCATCATTATTAACAAATATATAGTTTTCTTTATCGCCAACTTTTTTGATTTGATTATATTTAAAAGCAATAATGGTTTCAACATCATCTTCTAAACTTACAACTCCATACAAGTCGTCTTTATTTTTTAAAATTACTGTGTTTAAATCGCCTTTTTTAAAATCAGTATAAGTATTTAAAATGGTTTGTTTTTCTATATCGTATAACAAGTATTCTGTTTTATCTGAAGAGTCGTTTATAAGCACATATTTTTCGTTATAAATGTAACTACCTAAAAGCACTTCTTCATTGTTAAGATACATATATTTTGTTTGGTTAATATCGGTTTCGTTATTATAACTAGCTATTTTACAAAGTTCTTTATCCTTATTAACACATTCATATTGACCAATCTCTTCTTTTTCAAGATTTAAAAAAATTAAGTTACCATTTTTATAAATATAATTATCTATCTCAATTACAATATTTTCTTCTTCTATAACTGGTGTATCAACAACCTCTTTTTTATAAAAGACAGAAAGTATTAAAGCTACAACTAGAATTAAAACAAATCCAAAAATCACTCCTAAAATGATTTTGTTTTTCTTATTTAATTCTTTTAGCCGGGTAATATATTTTTTCACATTATCTCCTTTTTATTAATTTCTTTTCATATTTCTTAATGTTTTTTTCAATAAGTTTACGATTTTTCGGCATTAATATATAAATAGTTATTATTCCGATAGTAACAATGTATATAATTGTCGTTGTATCTGTTTCTTGAGACCAAATATTTAGTTTGTTAGAACTAGCATATTTTTGAGCTTCATATAATGATTCGGTATATTTATAATTACCATAAATATACGCTACTTGGGCATAACCATTTTTTACTATCTTATATTGTAGTAGCTCACCATCTATAAATATCCATGCAAGCTTACGGTCATACTTATCAACCTTATCTGAGTTTGGGTCATATTCTATTTCGATAGTCAAAGCGTTTTTTAATATTTTACAAGTAAAATCACTTGCTTCTTTTCCAAATGGTTGCTTTTTAATAGTCGACTCAGGACTATCAATCGCTAGAAATCTTACTTTTATCAATTCATCATTTTCGATAAACCATGCAGTATCCCCATCAATGCATTTGTTCAGGGTAACTTCAACTTTATCATTAGCATAAACATAACAAGTAAGAAAAAAGGTAATAAACAGTAACATTATTTTTTTCATATTCTACCTAGTATAAGTATATAAGAAAAATCCACCTTTGTAAACAGTGGATTTTTTAATTAAAACTTTGAATATAACACCTATAGCCAAACGCCATAAGTAATCGCTGCCATAGCAAATATTAAACCAATAACCCAGAACAGCTTTACGATGTCCTGCTCTTTCCAATTTAACTCTTCAAAGTGATGATGCAAAGGAGCTTTTAAAAAGATTTTGCGATTAAATGCTCTGATCGAAACAATTTGAACTAAGCTTGAAACTACTTCTATGAAAAATATTCCTCCAATTAATATTAAAGAAAATTCGTGTTTAGTAATAATAGCAATAGTAGCTAAAGCTCCCCCAAGAGCGAGTGAACCTAAGTCCCCCATGAAAACTCTTGCTGGATAAGAATTGAATATCAAAAATCCCATTAAAGCACCAATTAAAGCAAAGGAAAATATAGCTATTTCTTCATACCCAACTAACCAGCCACAATTCCATGCAATTATTCCATAAGCGAAAAATGCAATCAATGACAACCCGCCAGCTAATCCGTCTAGCCCATCTGTAACATTAACAGCGTTTGTGGTACCGACCAATAATAAGAAGATAAAGATTCCAAATAACCATTCTAAATTAAATGAAATGTTTAAGAAAGAAAGAGTTAATACAGAAGTTCCCCCTCCTTTTAAATATAAAAAGAAGAAAACTAAAGCGATCATCATTTGAAAAACTAATTTCGTCATTGTAGAAAGACCACGATTATGTTTTCGATAAACTTTTATATAATCATCAACAAAACCTAATATTGCATAAGAAACAAACACGAATAATAATATCCCTAAATTATAGCTCCAAGAAATACTTCCTTTCCACAAAAGTAAAAGTAAAGTAAATAATACTGGAATTATAAAAATTAAGCCTCCCATTGTAGGAGTTCCGTTTTTCTCTTGGTGTCTTTTATGAATATCAGTGCTTACAGTTTGATTTATATTTTTCTTTCTTAATATTGACAAAATAACAATACCAAAAAGAATTGCTAAAATAAAACCAAGCATTGTAACCATCGCTGTTTTTGCAAGTATTAACATGTTATCACCTAAATTGATTATACTATACTTTATTTAAATACTAAACTTTAGAATCTTTTTTACAATTCTTTTGTAAATAAATCAAGTAATTTTTTAGTCTTTAAAACGTCCATCTCCTCAACATTTTTCATTGGAAACTCTAAATTTAAAGCTTCATATTTTTCTATGCATTTATTATGAAAAGGCAAAAACTCTATTTTTTCAATATTATCAAATTGCTTTAAAAACTGTTTTAATTTTTTTAAATAACTTATTGAATCAGTAACACCCGGAATTATAACTTGTCTTATCCAAATGGTTTTATTTTGTTTTTTTATTTCATTATAAAACGGTATCGTTTTATCAATATGGCTACCAGTTAAATTATTAAAGCCTTCTTTTTCAGTATGTTTTACGTCTAAAATAACTAAATCAATATATTTCAATAATTCAGTATAATTACCCTCTCCAACTCCACTTGTATCAAGCGCTACATGAATATTATTTTCTTTTAGCCTTTTACTTATTTCAGTTAAAAATTGTATTTGAAATAAGGGTTCCCCGCCTGAGAAAGTAACACCTCCATTGTTTTCAAAATATGATTTATTTTTCAGTATTTTTGAAAGTAAACTTTCAACTGTTGTATTATTTTTGTTTTTTTTCCACATTTCTGGATTATGGCAATATAAGCATCTCAAATAACATCCGTTTAAAAAAACAACAGTTCTTAAACCAGGACCATCTAAAAATGAACAACTTTCAATTGAATTAACACTACCGTTATATTTTGTCATGAAACGTTCTATTTATAACCTCAAGTTGCTGTTGTTTGGTTAAGCGATTAAACCTAACAGCGTATCCAGATACTCTAATTGTTAAAAGTGGATATTTCAATGGATCTTCCATTGCTTCAATTAACATTTTTTTGTTTAGTACATTAACATTTAAATGATGAGCTCCTTTTTTAAAATAACCATTTAATAAACTTACTAAATTATTAGCTTGTTGTGATTCATCACCAAGAGAATCTGGTGTAATTGAAAAAGTATTTGAAATTCCATCCTTACACGCATTCACATAATCTAATTTTGAAACAGAATTAAGCGATGCTATAGCACCTTGAGTATCTCTATTATGCATTGGGCTCGCACCAGGTGCAAATGCCTCTCCTTTTTTTCTCCCGTCTGGGGTTGAACCTGTTTTTTCACCATAAACAACATTTGATGTAATAGTAAGAATTGATAATGTTGCCTCGGCGTTTCTATATAATTTTCTTTTCTTTAATTCATCTGAAACTTTCTCAGTAATTAAAATAGCTAAATCATCAACTAAATCATCATCATTACCGAAGGTGGGAAATTCACCTTCCACATTAAAATCATAAGCTATATCATCATCGTTTCTCACAGGCGTTACTTTAGCAAACTTAATTGCGGAAAGCGAATCTGCAGCTACTGATAAACCTGCTATACCATAAGCCATAAAACGGTGTATCTTTTCATCATGTAGAGCCATTAACGATGCCTCATATGCATACTTGTCGTGCATAAAATGAATTATATGCATAGCTTTTTCATATATTTTAGCCATCTTTTCAATTACTAAAAAATAATTCTGTAATACTTCTTCATAATTTAAGGGGTTATTTTTTAAAGGAGGAATACCTTCAATAATAACTTGGTTAGTAATCTCATCTTTTCCTTCATTTATAGCATAAAGTAATGCTTTTGCAATATTGCATCTAGCTCCAAAATATTGCATATTTTTACCAATAGTCATTCCGGAAACACAACAAGAAACTCCATAATCGGTTCCAAACATTGTGCACATTAAATCGTCATTTTGATATTGTAAAGAAGATGTTTTAATACTCATCTTTGCACTATATAATTTATAATTGATTGGTAAATTCTCACTCCATAAAACAGTAATGTTTGGTTCGGGTGATGGTTTTAAATTATCTAAAGTGTGTATAAATCTATAAGAAGTTTTAGTTACTAATGACTTTTCTTTATTTAACATACCACCAATAGCCAATGTAACCCAAGTTGGATCACCTGAAAATAACTCGTCATATTCTGGAGTTCTTAAATGCCTAACTGCTCTTAGCTTTAAAACAAATTGATCTATTAGTTCTTGTGCTGTGTGTTCATTTAAAATGTTTTCTTTAAGATCTTTGTTTATAAATATATCTAAAAAAGTATCAATTCTTCCCATGCTCATTGCGGCACCATTATTTTCTTTAACTCCAGCTAAGTAAGCAAAGTATAACCATTGTACAGCTTCTTTTGCATTTGAAGCAGGTTTTGAAATATCTATTCCATAACTTAGAGCCATAACCTTCATTTCTTCTAATGCCCTGATCTGAGTGTTAACTTCTTCTCTTAAGGTAATTATTTCATCAGTTATATTTTCAATGTTTTTGTTTATGTATTCTTGTTTTTTATTAATTAAAAAATCAATACCGTATAACGCAACTCTTCTATAATCTCCTATAATTCTCCCTCTGCCATATGAATCAGGTAACCCGGTAATTAAACCAACTTTTCTTGCATTTTTAATTTCATTATCATACGCATCAAAAACTCCTTCATTATGAGTTTTACGATGCTTAATAAAGTTGTTCAGCACTTCTTCGTTCATCTGATAGTTATAAGCTTTTAATTCTTGCTCAACCATTCTGATTCCGCCGTAAGGATTTATTATCCTCTTAAGGGGCTTATCAGTTTGTAAACCTACAATTACTTCAGATGATTTTTTTATATATCCAGGATCAAAACCAGATATTGAAGAAATTTTGTTAACTTCGATATCCAATACTTCCCTTTTTTGTTCAAGGTGAAATAATTTTTCTAACCTTTTATTAACTCTATTAGTTTTTTTACTAATCGGAGATAAAAACGATTCATCTCCTAAATATTCTTCATAATTAAGATTTATAAAATTTTCAACATTTATTTCCCTTTGCCAAACATCTTTAACAAATCCATTCCACTCTTTCATTTTCTCTCCTTATTATTAATATATACTAAATATCATTTTTAGTAAATGCTAAAACTCGAAAATGCTTCTTTTGTGTAAATCGAACAAAATAACAATTTCTATTTTTTACCTTAAACAAAGCAAAAAAACATTTTTAAAAAAATGTTTTTTAAGTGTAAAACCAACTTATTTAAAAAATCAATTTAATTCAATTGTTAAAATATCTCCTTTTTGCGCAACTGTTCCGGCTTCAATACTTTGGCTTATTACTCTGCCCGTGCCTTTATATTCAAGCTTTAAGTTCAGTAACTTAGCTAAAACATCGACTTCGGATAAAGTGTAGTTTTTAAGAGATGGGACTAAATATTCCTCCGCTGAGGTTTTTATGAATATTTTATCTTCCTTAAAAACATTACTACCTTGATAAGGAAATTGATCAATTATATATTTTCCGTCTCCTAAAACAATATAATTTAAATCAGTGTCTTTTAAAGTTTCGGTCTTTTTACTGATGTAGTTTTCCAAGCTATACATGTGATTTACTTTATAATTTATATCTGCTTTAGTAGTTTTTGTATAACTAGCTATTTCTTCTATAGCCTTTACTGATGATTTAGCAAGAGCTGTAACTGGTGATGGGTGCGCATACTGTTTTACAGCAACATATAGTATATATTGTGGATCTTCATATGGAAACAATGCAGCAAAGCTTCTTACATAATCATTTTTTCCTTTTAAATATCCGCCTTTTGGTGAAGCAATTTGAGCTGTTCCGGTTTTCCCAATTATGTTAACATTGGATGGTTGGTAAGCGTTTACAACTCCGTCATATATTGCATCGTGTAGTAACTTTTGTAAATGATTAGTGGTCTCTTTTTTAAATACTGTTGCAACTTCTTCTTTTTGGCCCTGATAAGTCACAGTACCATCTTTATCTACAATTTTTTCCACTAAATAAGGCTTTAACATCACACCATCGTTTGCAATAGTAGTAAATGCTTGTATCAATTGAATAGGTGTCATTGTAACTCCTTGACCAAATGCTGCAGTAGCCAATTCTGTTTTAGCATAAAAGTTTTCTCGAATAGATCCTTCGGCCTCAGCAAAAAGTTCAATTCCGGTTTTCTTACCAAAACCTAGCCTTTCGTAATAATCTCTTAATACAGTTCTTCCCATATTTAAAGCAATCTTGCTTGATGCAACGTTAGAAGACATAGCAAAACCTTTATCGTATGTTATAGTTCCCCATCCAACATTATTAAAATCTGAAATAATATATTCATCTATTTCTATTGATCCTGATTTATATGTATCAGATCCGTTGTAATTACCACTATCAATTGCTGCACCAAATGAAAAGGTTTTTAAAGTTGAACCTGGTTCAAATGGATAACTTACTAATGGATTAATATATGATGTAATAGTATTTAAATCGTTCGGGTCAAAATTAGGTGCTGTTGCACTACCTAAAATGGCTCCTGTTTTAGCTTCAACGACTGTAATACTGCCCCATGTCATATCTGCTTGTTTACTAAGTTCAGACATTGCATTTTCTAAGATAAGTTGAATATTACTATCAATAGTTAAATGAAGGTCAAGTCCATCCTTAGCTGGCACTATATGTTCTCTTGAGTTAGGAAATTTATGACCAGATGAATCTTTATGATAAGTAATTGAACCATTTTCTTCTTTTAATTCTTTGTCAAAATATCCTTCTAAACCTAACTCTCCAACTATTTCCCCTTCATCGTTTGTTTTAGCATAACCTATCAAGTAAGATGCAAACATTCCACCTTTATAATATCTTTTTAATGATCCTATATAATCTATTCCTTCTAATTCTAAAGCATCTATTTTTGTTTTTACTACTTCGCTAATGTTTCTAACTATTTCAACTTGATATTTATCCTTGTTTAGTTTTTCTAAAATATCAAATTCATTTAAATTTAATATTTGCGCAAGCTCTCTTGCAGTTTTTTCTTTATTAACAACATGTTGAGGTTTATTAGGGTTAGTTGTTCTTACAGGATCAATATAAGCAATTAAAGTGTAAGATTTAACACTTTGAGCAAGTAGATCACCATCTTTATCATAGATATTTCCTCGTTCTGCATATAAAGTTTGTGTTGTTATATTTCTATTGTTTGCAAACGCTTTAATGTTTGTTCCGTCAACTGTAGTCGATAGTGCGACATGACTTAATTTAATAAATATTATTACAAATGAAAAAAGAACTATTGAAATAACAATTTTTTGTGACTTAATAGTTTCTTTACTCATATAATTATTATTCTCCTTCGATTACTCTTATATTGCTATTATTATACGATAAACCAAATTCTTCAGCAACATTTTGAATATTACTTAAACTAGCTAATTCGTTAACTTGCATTGAGATACTTTCGTTTCTTTGTTGTAATTTCTTTATATCTTTTTCTAGCATTTCTACTTTAAGTGAACTTTCTGAGACTAAGGAACCAGTAAATACACACGATATAGGCATTAGGATAAACATTAAAAACAAGAATAAGCCATACATAAATATTTCACCTTTTAAAAATTTGATTTTTTTTGTTTTTTTCATGTTAGATCCTTTCTAGTATCCTTAATTTAGCGCTTCTACTTCTAGTGTTTTCAGACAACTCTTTTTCAGAAGGTAGAACGGGACTTTTGTTTACCAGTTTAGCTTTTGGTTTAAACTCTTCTGGTAGGTTAGGTAGTCCCTTAACTATCTCGTCTATATCACTATATTTTTTAAATATATTTTTA
>CAZBGT010000017.1:0-9102 GCA_964491615.1 uncultured Muribaculaceae bacterium | reverse complement strand
CTATATGATATATTATCTTCAACTTTAAGCTTTTTAAATATAATATATAAAGATGTTGAATAACCTATTACAGTCGCAGCAATAGCACCATAATATGGATATATTCCTATTTTATCAAAAAGTATAATTAAAGGAATATCCAAAATAGCATTTAAACCAAGTCCAATAAAAAGAGTTCTATATATTAGTCTAAATTTATTTAAATTTTGTAAAATAGTTCCCATTATTAAATAAAGGCTGTCTAAGAACGCTACAACTGCTGCAAACGTTAATATGATCGGTCCGTAAAAACTTGGTCCATAAAATATGTTCCATATTTCTTTGGCATAAATAGCCATATATAAACTTAAAGGTAATATTATAATTAGTAATATATTCATTGCTTTATTGTATTGATTGTTTACTTCGTTTGTTTTACCCTTTACATAAGATTCAACCATGTTAGGAATTAAACTAATAACAAGGCCCGTTGCAACAGCAATTATTACAGATAATAATTTATTACCCCAAGTGGTAAAGATACTACTAATAGTTTCAATGTCGGTGGCGTTATATCCAATTATATTTAAACCTTTAATTAATAAAATCATATCTGTTGTGTTATATAAGCTAAAGGATAAATTCACAACAATAAAGGGAATTGAATAAGCTAATAATTTAGAATGCACACTTTTTTTAGTTTCATCGCTTAAATTGGTTTTTTCAAACTTTAATATTTTTCTAGACTTAAATCTTAAATATAAATAACTAATAAATGCCCCGATTGCCGCACCTAACATGGCGATTGCAATTGCCATGTATAATGGTAAACCAAACACTTTTACAAAAATATAACTTCCTACAACTATAATCACAATTCTTACAATTTGTTCAATTACTTGACTGTAAGAAGAAGCTATAATATATTTATGGCCTTGTAAGTAACCTCTAAAAATACTTAAAAGAGGAACTATCAGAAGAGCAAATGAAACAGATTTTATAACCATTGAAACATCATGTATAGTATTTCCACCAGTCATATTACCTATAATAATTTTTGCAAAGATTTCTGAACCAAAAAACACAACTAAAAAACTTATTACTGAAAAACCAACAATTATTTTTCTAGCTAAGTTAATCATATAAACTTTTTCTTTAACCTTACCTAAAGTTTCATATTCACTGGTAAGTTTACTAATGGCATAAGGAATTCCTGCTGCAGAGACAATTAAAAACAGATTATAAATACTATAAGCATAACCATATAACGCTCCACCTTGTTCACCAACAATTTTGTAAAAAGGAACAACATATAAAACACCAATTATTTTTACAAAAATAATTGCTATAGTTGCAGCGAAAGCACCTTCAACTAAACCACTTTTTCTCAAATGATCATCTCCGATTAAATATATTATATAAAATATGCCTTCTTTTAACAAATAAATATCTTTTATTATGTCTAACTTAGTAAACGAGTGTTATAACAAAAAAAGTTTGTTATAATTAAATTAGAATTATGAAAATAGAAGTAGTAAAAGTAGGTTATTTAAGAACTAATTGTTATATTGTATCTAAGGGTAAAGATGCAATTATTATTGATCCTGGTGATGAGGCTAATAAAATTAATAAGTATACAAAAGATTTAAATGTAAAAGGAATTTATGTTACTCATACCCATCCAGACCATGTTGGGGCATTAAAAGATTTAGAAATTAAACACCAGTTAAGTGCAAATGATTTTAAGAAAAGTCCCTTTGTTATGGAAGTTATAAAAACTCCTGGTCATTATCATGATTCATTAACATTTTATTTCAAAGATGAAAAAGTTATGTTCACTGGAGACTTCTTATTTAAAGATAGTATTGGTAGAGTTGATTTATATGGATCTAATAAAGAAGATATGAAAAATAGTTTAAAGTTAATAAAAAATTATCCAAATGATGTTATAATTTATCCAGGACATGGTCAAGAATCAACGTTGGGTATCGAAAAAGAAAGATTTGATTTTTATATAGAAAGGGTATTATGAATAAAGGTGTTGAATATGTGATTAAAGGAACTGTTTTAGTTTTTAGTTTCTTTTTACTAGCTCTTGTTTATAATGTGTTATTACTTCCGAACACATTAGTTATTGGAGGATTATCAGGTATTTCCATTATCGTAAATAAAGTTTATGGTATTAATCCCGCACTATTAATTTTTATTGTTAATATATTTTTAGTGATATTAAGTTTTATCTTCTTGGGTAGAAAAAAAACTTTTAATACAATATTTGGCGCAGCTTTTTATCCGTTGATGATTACATTAACGTTACCTATAGCAAATTTTTTGCTACCTTATTTAACATTTAATGACTTTTGGATTATTGTTTATTTAGCCTCAATATTACACGGAATTAGTTATGGGTTAATATTTAAATCTGGTTTTTCAACGGGAGGAACGGATATTTTAATTCAAATTATTTCTAAATATATAAAAATCTCAGAAGGAAAAGCGAACCTTTCATTAAATACTATAATTATTTCCTTAGCTGCAGGGACGTTTGGAATTACAAAAGCATTTTATGCAATAGTTATATTAATAATCACTTCATTTGTTTTTGATAAGGTTTTATTTGATCAATCAGATAGCAAAATATTTTATATATACACTAAAAAACTTGATGAAGTAAAGAAACTAATGAGAGAAGAGTTTAATACAGGTTTTACTTCTTTACCTACAGTTGGAGGTTACTCGCACGAATCTGGGGAGATGCTCATGTGTGTGTTACCAAACAGAGATTATTATGCTTTTAAAACAAGGGTTTTAGAAATAGATGAAAAAGCATTTTTTGTTATCACCGATAGTTATGAATCACAAGGTGGGTATAGAAAGAAAAACATTCCTTATATTTAAGGGATGTTTTTTTATAAAGTTTATGTCAAATATAAAACCAGCTCAAAAAGCACGATAATATTATGTTATAATATTTATGGAAGTGATAGGATGGAATTCATAGAATTAAGTAATGTATCCAAAACATATTTAAATGGTTATACCGCCCTTGCTGATGTATCTTTAGAAATAAAAGCAGGAGAGTTTGTTTTTTTCATTGGACAAACCGCTAGCGGTAAATCAACTTTAATAAAATTGTTATATAGAGAAGAAAAACCTACAAAAGGATGTGTTTTTGTCGGTGGAGTTAATGTTGGTAAATTAAAAAATAGAAAAGTATACAAATTAAGAAGAAAATTAGGAATAGTTTTTCAAGACTTTAAATTATTACCTAAATTAACAGCTTATGAAAATGTTGCTTTTGCTTTAGAATGTACAGGAATGGCCGAACAAGAGATCAGAGTGAAAGTAATGAAAGCTTTAGAAATTGTAGGTCTTAAAAATAAAACAAGGCATTTTCCAAGTGAATTATCTGGGGGAGAACAACAAAGAGTATGTATTGCAAGAGCTATAGTAAACGAACCTAAACTACTTATATGTGATGAGCCTACTGGTAACCTTGATCCAAAAACATCTATGGAAATAATGGCTGTTTTAGAAGATATTAATAAAAAGTTAAACACTACAATAGTTATGGCTACTCATGATAAAGATATTGTTAATAAACTAAAAAAACGCGTAGTTAGAATAGAAGATGGAATAATCGCTGGAGATTATAAAAAAGGAAAGTATAAATATAATGAAGGCATTTAGAATATTAAAAATTAGTTTAAGAGACTCTGTAAAAAGTATTGTTAGAAACTTTAGTTTAAGTATTGCATCTATCTTAAGTATTACCGTTACTTTAATACTTGTTTCAGTAGCGTTAATTATGTCTGCTAATGTTAATTATACTACTAAAAATATTGAAGATGAATTAAGTATAATAGTTTATGCTGAGCATGATATTGCTCAAAAACAACTAGAAAATATAGAAAACGAAATAAAAAATATAGAACAAGTTCAAAGTATAGTTTTAAAAACGAAAGAAGAATGGAAAGAAGAAATGATTTCTTACTCAGATACTTTTAAAACTGTTTTAAATTATTTGGATGATAACCCTTTACTAGATTCTTTTATTGTAAAAGTAAAAGATGTTAGGGAACTAGAACAAATTGCAGAGTATATCAAATCCGTTGATGGAGTAGAATCAGTTAGTTATGGTGAATCTATGATTGGATCTATTATAACTGCATTTGATGTTGTAAAAATGGGAGCTGTTATAATAGTTGTAGCTTTAATACTAGTAACAGTATTTTTAATTAATAACACTATTAAATTAACAATATTTTCAAGAAGAGAAGAAATAGAAATAATGCGTTTAGTTGGAGCGTCAAATACTACTATTAAATTACCGTTTATATTTGAAGGATTTGTAATAGGATTTTTAGGAACAGTTATTCCAATCGCAATTACTGTATACGGTTATATTATTTTATACACTCATTTTGATGGAAGATTATTTAATAATATGATAATGCTTGTAAAACCTTCTGGCTTACTACTTTTAGTAACAGCTGCGTTATTACTTTTAGGTACAATAGTAGGAATGATTGGAAGTACTAATGCTGTAAGGAAATACTTGAAAATATGATGAAAAAAAGATATTTAATATTATTTGTTTTATTACTCGTTCCTTTTTTACATGTAGAAGCAAAAGATGCTAAAACCCTAGCGGAGTTAAGAACTAACTTAAAAGCACTACAAAATGAAAAAGCAAAAAGTGATAGTTCAGTAAAATATACAAAAACAGAGATTCAAAAACAAGGAAACGAAATTGCTGGTGCAAGAGAAGGTATAGATGAAGCTGAAAACAAAATTATAGTATCACTTAGAAATATAGCTATTAGTGAAGAAAAATTAATGGGTTTAGCAAATCAAGCTAAAGATTTAATGGCGTTTTTTGAGTTAATGAGTAACAATGATTCAACTTATGAATATATTACAAACTCAAGTTCAATGACCGAACTTATTATGAGACAAGAGGCAGTAAATTTAGTCTCATCAAGTTATGAAAATAAACTAAAAACCCTTGAAGGCGAAATAGTTAGTTTAGAAAAACAAGAATTAGAATTAAAAGCATTACAAATACAACTTGAAAAAGATATAGTTACTTATGAAGCAAAATTAAAAAAATTAAATTATAATTTATCATCATTAGTTGAAATAACTGAGGATATTGATGACCAGATTAAAAACCAAAAAGCTTTAATAAGTTATTATGAAGGAATTGGTTGTAAAGAAAATCAAAGCCTAGATGAATGCGAAGGAATAGCTAATAATAGAGGTTGGTTAAAACCTTTAGTTAAAGGATATATTAGTAGCGATTTTGGTTATAGAAAAGATCCTATCACTGGCGCTAATTCAAGTTTTCATAACGGTATAGATATAGCCGTTGGAGATGGGACCAAGGTTTATTCCGCTACTAATGGTAGAGTTGCAGCAATAACAGTTAGATCAAGTTGTGGAGGAAACAAAGTTTATGTTTATTCCAAAGTTGATGGCCAAAACTATACGGTAATTTATTTGCATTTGCTTAGGATAGATGTTAAGGTAGGTCAAGCCGTAACAACTGAGACTATAATTGGTTTATCAGGAGGAGGATCAACTTCTTATAAACGAGGTGGTTATGATACTTGTACAACCGGAGCCCACCTACATTTTGGTGTTGCAAAAGGTTTTTATTTAACAGATTATCATAGTTATGCAAGTTTAGTGGCTAAGAGTATTAAACCACCGGGGTTTCCTGGAAAATATGGAACTTTTTATTCAAGAACACAATGGTTTAACTAGAAAAGAGAATTATGAAAAAGATAGTTATTTTTGGTGGAGGAAGTGGACTTTCTCAAATCTTAAAAGGCTTAAGATTATTTCCATTAGATATAACTGCTGTTGTTTCAGTAGCAGATAATGGAGCCAGTACTGGAAAACTAAGAAAAGAATTAAATATTCCCGCTGTTGGAGATATATCCAAAGTTCTTTTATCAATGGCAAATTGCGATGAAGAAATTATTGACTTAATGAATTATAGATTTGAAGATAGCTGTTCAGTTAAACAACACTCTATTAAAAACCTTGTTTTAACTGCGCTTTTAAATATGCATGATTCATTTGATAAATCGCTACCTATTTTCACTAAACTTTTAGATATCCAAGGAGAAATACTACCCTTTACTGAGGATGTAATAAATTTAGTTGGAATTACTCCAAAAGGAAAAAGAATAGTTGGAGAAGTTGAAATAACTAAAAGTAAAGAAAAAATAATTGATATAAAATATGATAAACCTTTTAAAGTTAACCCCAAAGTATTTAGTGCTATAGATGAGGCTGACTTAATAATATTTTCTTCTGGTAGTCTATATACAAGTATCATGCCTCATCTAGTTGATAGAAAATTAAACAAACACATTAGAGATTCAAAAGCAAAAGTGATGTATATTTCAAACTTATTTACCGATCCAGGTGAAACAGAAAGTTTCAGTGTAAATGATCATATAATAGCTTTAGAAAAAAAACTAGGTAAAGATTCAATTGATGTGGTTTTAGCTAATTCAAAAATAGTAAATAGTCCACTATTAAAAACATATTTAGATGCTGAAAAGAAAAAACTTGTAGAGTTTGATAAAGAAATATTAAAAGCTAAAAAAATAAGAATTATCTCAGATGACTTAATTGTTGAAGAAGATAATTATTTTAGACACGACTCTTTAAAAACATCTTACTTAATATTTTCTTATTTAATGAGGACCAAATGACATTCACTACGATGTTAAAAGAAGAACTATCAAAAATTCATTTTAATATTTTAGAAAAAAAAGTAGAAACCCTTGCTTATATTGAGCATAGTGGTCAATTTAGTAAAGATAAAATAATCATCGTATCTGAAAACGCAAGTGTTATTAGAAAAATATATGAAAATATTAAAGAAGTATTTTCAATAAAACCATCGTTAATTATTAGAAAAGAACCTAACTTTAAAAAAAGTAAACAAACGTATATAATCGAAATAAAAAACAGGATAGACTTTATCAACCATAATTTAGCTGATTTATCTGATATGCTAGCTTCAAATGAAGAAAAGGTTGCATACTTAGAAGGAACTTTTTTAGCCGTTGGAAGTATATCCGATCCTAAAACTAGTGGATATCATTTAGAATTTGTCTTTAAAAATAAAGAAGAAGCTGAGAAAGTAAATAATTTACTTTTAGATTTAAACTTTAATTCAAAAATAGTACTTAGATTAAATAAGTATATTGTTTATTTAAAATCATCCGAAGAAATTAGTGATTTACTAAAACTTTTTAAAGTATTTAATTCACTTTTTTATTTTGAAGATATAAGAATATATAGAGATCATAAAAACATGGTAAACAGATTAAATAACTGTGAAATAGCTAATCAAGAAAAAACTTTAAGAACCGGTATGAAGCAAGTTGAATATATTAATAATATTAAAGAAAACAATGCTTTTAAATTTTTAGAGGAAAATACCAAGTTAGTAGCGGAAAGTAGATTAAAACATCCCGAACATTCTTATCTTGAACTACAAAAAGTATTAGAAAAAGAATATGATTATAAAATAGGTAAATCAGGAATTAATCATCATTTTATTAAAATAAAAAAACTTTATGATAAACTTAAATCAAAAGAAGGTTAATATGAAAGAAGTTTATTTAGCAAACCCAATTCAAAGTGATAGCATATTAGACGGGGAAGGTTTAAGAGCCGTTATTTGGTTTCAAGGTTGTTCCCATAATTGCGAAGGCTGCCACAACCCTGAAACACACCCATTTAATGTTGGATTAAAGCTAACGGTAACGGATGTTTTTAAAATGATTGATGATCTTGAAAACCAAGATGGTTTAACCTTTTCGGGAGGAGATCCTTTTTTTCAACCTAAAGCATTTTTAGAAATATTAAAATATGCAAAAAAACTTAATTATAATGTTTGGGCATATACTGGATTTTTATATGAAGATCTTTTAAAAAACAAAAAAATCTTTAAAGAGATATTATCTTATATTGATATTTTAGTTGATGGAAGATTTATATTAGAAAAAAAGAGCTTAGCTTGTAAATTTAGAGGAAGTAAAAACCAAAGAGTTATAGATGTTAAAAAATCACTTAAAAACAATAAAGTGGTGTTATATTGTAAATAAACACAGTTTGCAACCAAAAAAGGTTACAAACTGTTGACAGATAGTTGAAAATGCTTGTATAATACATAAGGAAAGGAAAAAACATGAAAACATTTATGCAAAAAAAAGAAGATAACAATAAAAAATGGTATGTTGTAGACGCAACTGATGTTACATTAGGAAGACTTTCTACAAAAGTAGCAGAAGTTTTAAGAGGAAAACATAAACCAACATTTACACCTCATATTGACGGTGGAGATTACGTTATTGTTCTTAACTCAGATAAAGTAAAATTAACTGGGGACAAATTAAAAAATAAAATCTATTATAACCATAGTGGATATCCAGGAGGTCTTAGAAAAAGAACTGCTGAAACTATGTTAGAAAGATATTCAGACGAAATGATTGAAAGAGCGGTTAAGGGAATGCTTCCTAAAAATAGACTGGGAAGACAAATGTACAAAAAATTATTTGTATATAAAGGTAGTGAACATAATCATCAAGCTCAGAAACCAGAAGTGTTAGAAATAAGCGAGGTTAAATAATGGCAAAAGAAAATACATGGTCAGCAACAGGTAGAAGAAAAAAATCAATTGCTCAAGTGACTCTTAAAGGTGGAGTTGGAAATATATTGGTAAACGGAAAAGATGTTAACGAATATATGCCTTATCAAACTTTAGTTATGGATTTAAAACAACCTTTAGTAGCGACAAAAAACGAAAATAGATTTGATATTGACGTTAAAGTATCCGGCGGAGGTTTTACAGGACAAACTGGAGCAATTCGTTTAGGAATAACAAGAGCACTTTTAGAATTTGATAAAAATACAGATCAAGAAAGAGAAGATTCTTATCGTAAGGTTTTAAAAGAAAAAGGCTTTATTACTAGAGACTCTAGAATCAAAGAAAGAAAGAAATACGGACTTAAAAAAGCAAGAAAAGCTCCACAATTCTCCCAATTGTGTTGCTTTACTCTAGCAAAAGCTGATCCTATACCAATAGCATCGCAA
>CAZBGT010000016.1:0-9139 GCA_964491615.1 uncultured Muribaculaceae bacterium | reverse complement strand
TTACTCCTCGTTATATACTATTTCTATTTTTTTAATATTATCATCTATTTTATAATACATCTCAATATATTTTTCCGTTTCATTTAGTTTACATTCAATATCAAACGTCGTTTTTCCTTCTTTTGGAAATAAAAACGAACAAGTTTTTTCTTTAAAGTCTATTTCCATTAAATACTCATCAGTTTCTCTTAAATATTTTTTCTCAAGCAAATTAATTTTGTTGCTTTCTAAATCTTTTTTGTATATTAGTAAGTGTTTATCTTCTAAAAGAGCCTTTTGATTTTTTCTCGCAATTAAAATTTTGTCATTATTTTTTAAGGTCCAATTTAAATTAACTTCCAAAGCTCCTCCTTTTTCTAAAACATTATAACATAACAAAGTTGTTTTTTGAAACAATAAAAAAGAAACATTTTTTATGTTTCTTCCAAGTCTTCTTTTAAGGTTATTTCCAACTTTCTTATGCCTTTTTCTTCATGTTCTAAAACATTTATGTTTTTATGTTTTTTCAAGTCTTCTTTAATACTTTCAAAGGTTTCATTTTTCTTTGTAGGTACAGTAAAGTCGAGCATCTCAACGTTGTCCAACAATTCTTCTGTTTCTAAGTTTGCTTCTTCGGTTTCTAAAAAGTTAAAAAATGTATTTGGCACGCTTTCTTTTTGAACTGGTATTTCTTTATGCTTTATTTCTTTTTCTAAAGGCATTATATCTAAATCTTGTGCTTCTTCTTTTATTTTATTAATATCAAAGGATTCTTTTATCTTGGGTATGTCTTGATTGACTATTCTTTTTATTTCATCTTCTAGTTGTTTAACTGTTAATCTTTTTTCAATAGTTTTATTTAACATTAGTACTTGTTCTTTTAAATCCGTTATTTTCAATAAACTTCTTGCATGTCTTTCGGATATTTTTTCTCCTAAAATGGCATTTTGGACTTCCATTGAAAGCGTAAGTAGTCTCAGTTTATTAGAAATTGCACTTTGAGATAACCCCATTTTTTTCGCTAATTCCTCTTGGGAAATACCTTCTTTATCCAAAAGAGCTTGATAACCTCTCGCTTCTTCAATTGAAGATAAATCTTTTCTGTGGGTGTTTTCTATAATTGCTACCTCTGCGCTTGATCTATCACTTAATGAAGCTATAATACCCGGAACAGAAGTTAGGCCTGCTTTTAATGCCGCTCTGTATCTTCTTTCTCCAGCAACAATTTCGTATTTATCATCTTTTTTTCTTAATACAAGTGGTTGAATTATACCGTGGTTTTGAATTGAATTGGATAAATCCTCTAAACCCTCATCATCAAAAGCTAACCGAGGTTGAAATCGGTTAGGTATAATGTCTTCTACTGGGATTTTTAAAACTTTTCTTTCAGTATCCACTAATAATTCCCCTTATCATAATAAATATAACTTATTTTTACTTCTTTTTCAATCTGTTTTTAACTATATCTTTATACTCTCTTATTTTTTGCGGATCAGTGTTTTCTTTTTTGCTTAAATGAATAATTGTTCTTTCACTGTTTTCGATTGGCAATTCAAATTTTATTATTTCTTTTAACACACAGTCTATTTCGGTACCCTTTAATTCCTCTACTTCTTCGGAACTGTTTCCTTTTAGAGCTATAAAACTACCTTCTCTTTTAATAAAAGGAAGTGCCAGTTCCGCTAAAACGCTTAAGTTTGCTACAGCTCTAGCTGTTACTAAATCGAAAAAATTTGTTTTTGTTTTAGCATAACTTTCTGCTCTATCATGTATTAAAGTATATTCTATATTTAAATGGTTTTGCAATTGTTTTAAAAACTTTATTTTCTTGTTGTTGCTATCCAACAAGTATAGATTGATATGCGGATAAAATATTTTAATAACCACTCCTGGAAAACCCGCACCCGTGCCAATGTCCAACATGTTTTTCATGTTATTTAAATCAATGGCCTTATTAATAGTTAAGCTGTCATAAAAATGTTTTAAATATACCTCTTCTTTTTCGACAATTCTAGTTAAATTGGTGTGTTTGTTGTATTCTTTTAAGAATGTATAATATTTTTTTAATGTTTCTAATTGCTCTTTATTAACTTTTATATTAATTTTTTCGAGTTCTATAATAAATGTTTCTTCATTCATTTGTTATACTCCTTTTTTAAATAAACACTTAGAACTGCTATATCAGAGGGGTTTACCCCACTGATTCTTGTTGCTTGTGCTATTGTTTTAGGTTTTATTAAAGTAAGTTTTTCTTTGGCTTCGTTTGCCAAATTTTTTATTTTATTATAGTTGATATCTTCCGGTATTGTTTTGCTTTCCAATCTTTTTAGTTTTTCTACCTCTTCAATTGTTTTTTTAATATAACCTTCATATTTTATTTCTGTTTCAACAATTGTTTTTGTCTCTTCGTCAAAATCCTTTAAAAAACTATAATTTAAGTCGTTTAATTTAACATTGGGTCTTTTCAAATACTCTTTTAAACTTAATTTTTTATTATTCTCTGTAATTTTTTCTTTTTCAAGAACAGCTAAAAGGTTTTTTATGTTGTTTTTCTTAGATAAAAATTTTTTATAAGTTGCTTCGTCAATGGTTTTTAACTTATAAGCATATTCTCTTAACCTAAGATCTGCATTGTCGTGTCTTAAAATTAGTCTAAATTCTGCTCTGCTAGTTAGCATCCTATATGGCTCTATTGTTCCTTTTGTAACTAGATCATCTATTAAAACACCTATATACGCTTCGTTTCTTTTTAAAACAAGAGATTCTTTATTATCTAATTTAAGTGATGCGTTGATGCCAGCTATTATTCCTTGACCTGCAGCCTCTTCGTATCCACTAGTGCCGTTTATTTGACCTGCTGTAAATAAGTTTTTTATAACTTTGTTTTCTAAACTCGGAAAAACTTGAATAGGGTCTATTGCGTCATATTCAATAGCGTAAGCATATTTAGTTATAATTGCGTTTTCCAATCCAGGCAACGTTTTTACCATTTCTTCTTGAATTTCTCTTGGTAAACTTGTTGAAAGTCCTTGCAAATACCATTCGTCTAAAAACTTGCTTTCTGGCTCTAAAAATAATTGATGTCTTTCCTTATCTTTAAAACGCGTTAGTTTGTCCTCTATTGAAGGGCAATATCTTGCTCCGGTTCCGGTCACAAGACCACTGTACATAGAAGACTTTGTTAAGTTATTTAATATCAAATCGTGCGTTTTTTCGTTAGTATATATTAAATAGCAATCTCTTTGTTCATCGACGTTATAGTAACTAACGTTGTCGTGACTAAATGTATGAGTCTTTAAATCTCCTTTTTCCGGCAGCATTTTTGAAAAGTCTATAGAAGACTCTTTTATTCTAGGAGGAGTTCCGGTTTTTAATCTGATTATTTTTAAGCCACTCTTTTTTAAATTATCTGATAAAAAGTTACTTCTTTCCTCTCCATGAGGTCCACTTTCTATAGATTCATTCCCTATTAAGATATTAGATTTTGTATATGTTCCGGTTGTTAAAATAACTATTTTGCTATATAGTTTTTTTCCGTTTTCTAAAATAACTCCCTTTACTGTATTATTTTCAATTATTAAATTCTCTACTTTACCTATTTCAATTTTTAGGTTTTTTGTTTTTTCTAATTCTTTTATCATCTCTTTTGGATAAACTACTTTATCCACCTGGGCTCTTAAAGCCCTAACTGCAGGACCTTTAGATGAGTTCAACATTTTTATTTGGTAGTGAGTTTTATCCGCTATTTTTCCTATTAAACCGCCTAAAGCATCAACTTCTCTTACGATTACTCCTTTGGATGTTCCACCAATCGAAGGGTTACACGCTAAATCAACGATGTTTTCTTTATTCATCGTTAAAAGCATTACTGTCTTTCCCATTTTTGAGGCTATATATGCAGCTTCTACTCCTGCGTGTCCTCCGCCAACAACTATAATATCCATTTTATTTCCCCAAGCAAAAGTTTTCAAAAAGTTTATCTACTAACTCATCAGTGTAATATTCTCCCGTTATTTCACCTAAGAATTGCCATGCTTTTTTCAAATTAATTTCAACAAGATCAATTTCTAAACCTTCCCTTTTACTTTTTATTGCGTAATTTATTTCTTCTTTTGCTTTTTTTATTAAATCTATTTGACGATGATTAGTTAAAAAAGTTAAATCCTTGTTTAAAATTTTATCTAAGTTAAATTTGTCGATTATTTTATTTTTTAGTTTTTTAATCCCATCTAAAGTTAAAGTGTTTCCGGATATAAAATCCTTATTTTTTAATACCAGCTTGTTTTTTAAATCGTCTTTATTAACAAAATAAATTGTTTTTGTTTCATCAAGCTCACCAATTATTTTTTGATCTTCTTTGGTTAATGTTTCATTGTTATTTAATACCATCACCACAAGATCAGAGTTGTTAATAACCTCATAACTTTTCTTAACCCCTATTTTTTCCACTATGTCTGAAGTGTCTCTGATTCCTGCAGTATCAATGAAGTTTACTTGAACTCCATTTAATGTAATACTGCCTTCCACTATGTCTCTAGTGGTCCCAGCAACGGATGTTACTATCGCCTTTTCTTCGTCTATCAAAATATTTAAAAGGCTACTTTTCCCAACATTAGGCTTTCCAACAATTGCTACGTTTATACCTTGTTTTATAATTTGCCCTTCTTTAGATTCTTGAATAATTAAGTCTAGTTCTTTATTAATTTCGCTTAAAAATTTATCAATTAATTCATTGGTAACCTGAACTTCATCTTTATATTCCGGATAATCAATATTAACTTCTATATTAGTTATAATTTGAACTAGCTTCTCCCTTAAACTATTTATTTTTTCGTATAATTTTCCACTTACACTACTTATAGCCATCTTTCTTGCTGCTTCTGTTTTTGCATTTATAAGATCATTAACAGCTTCACTTTTAGTAAGATCTATTCTTCCATTTAAAAACGCTCTTTTGGTAAATTCTCCCGGTTCAGCAAGTCTGCAACCTTTTTCTAGCAGTAGTTCTAAAATTTTAAAAGTGGTGGCTTCCCCTCCATGTGCATTTATTTCCACCATATCTTCTTTTGTGTATGTTTTTGGAGATTTCATTATACTGACTAAAACTTCATCGATTAATTCTTCTTCGTTTTTTATATATCCGTAATGTATAGTGTGACTATTTTCTTTTATCAAATTTTTAGTAAATATTTTACTCACTATTAAAAGAGCATCGTTTCCAGATACTCTTATTATTGATATTGCTCCATTTCCTAAACTTGTAGATATACCACAAATATTTTCTTCCATAAAACTCCTTAAAACAGGTTTTATTATAACATATTTATTTGTTAGGATATATTACAATATATCTATTAGGTTCTTCGCCTTTACTTTCGGTTTTGATTCCTTCAATTTCATTTAAAGTGTTGTGAACTATTCTTCTTTCGTATGAATTCATACTATCCATCTCAACTTTAGCACTTGTTTTTTTAACCTCAGATGCTAATTTTTTAGCCAGATATACTAAATTGCTTTCTCTTTTCTTTTTATAATTGCCCACGTCTATCGAAAATATAAATGAAATACCGGTTTTTATATAAACGTATTGTTTAGCTAAAACCTCAAGTGATTTAATTGTGTTTCCATCTTTACCAATAATGATTGCGTTATCATTTGTAAAGACATTTATTGTTATTCTTTCATCTTTTGTGCTTGTTTCAAACGAAACTTCCACATTTAAATTTTCAATAATTGCTTTTAAAAATCTTTTTACTTCTTCAATTACTTCATCTTTTTTATAAATTTCTAAAGATACTGCTTTGTTTTTAAAAAGTTTGTTTTTTGCATCTACTTGCTTATATATAACCATTTCTTTATCAAGGCCCGTTTTACCTAAAGCCTCTTCAAAAGTTTTTCCTTCACTTATTATTTTTTCCATATTTCATACCTTCTTTTTCTTTCAATTTTTCTTTTATACCCTTTTTAGGTTTTTCTTCTTTTTCTCCTAAAATAAAATTAGTAAGAAAGGTTTGAATTACTATAAACAAGTTTGTTGTAACCCAATATATAGCTATCGCTGTTGGTAGAGAAAATGATGCGAAACCTATCACTACCATCATAACATACAGCATTGTTTTTGTCTGTTTTTGCATGTTTTCGTTCATTGTTGGAGTTTGACTCATTGAGTATTTAAATGAAAAGAACGTTGAAAATAATATTAATATAATTAATAACAAATATATATAATTTCCATCAGTAATTCCTTTTAAAGGAGTCATTCCTAAATTAAGAGTTAAGAAATGTTCTTCGTATAGTACCGGTAACCTATATATGGCTTGTAAAAAAGCTAAGAATATAGGCAGTTGAATAAACGCTAGTAAACATCCTAACATTGGGTTTACCTTATATTTTTTGTAAATAAGCATTGTTTCTTGACTTTTAGCCATCATTGCTTCATTATCTTTTCGGCCTTTATATTTTTTTTCTAATTTTTGAATTTCAGGATTTGCTTTTCGCATATTAAATGATTGTTTTGTGCTTTTAAATTGTATAGGTAGTAACACTAACCTTATCAAAATACCCACAATTATTAGCCCTAAACCTAAATTCCCTACCCAATAGCCTATTTTTAAAATAAGCCAGGCAGTTGGTTTAATAAATCCTTCAATCCACAAAGAATCAACTTTGTTTTGTTTTAAATTAAAATCTTCACATTTTGGTAAATCTTCTAATTTAACACTCATTTGATCTTCGTGTTCTAAGTAAATTTGATATATTTCGCTATCTTCACTAGGTTTACATAACAATCTTTTTTCTAAAGATTGCCCAGTTACTTCGTATTTAATTATTTTATCCGAAGAATCCACTAAAAACTTATCAGTGGCACTACATCCCGTTGTTAAGGCTAAAATAACAAAAAATAATACTATATGTTTTATTTTCATTTTGTTTCCTCTTTCATTAATTGCTTAAAATGTTTCTCTTTATCTAAAAACGATAAAGATACTCCTTTTTTGTTAATTAAAATTATATATTTAAAACCATTTTTAAATAGATTTTTATTATTGTCTATGATATGTCTCATTTGTCTTTTAATTTTGTTGCGAAACACTGCGTTTCCCAATTTCTTGCTAACCCCTATTCCGAATAAGGGTATGCTTTTTGCATCGTCTTTATTAACAACATAATATAAAGAGAAAAAGTTGTTATATAACTTTTTCCCTTTATTTATTATATAATCAAAATCTTTTTTTAATTTTATAGTTTCATAACGTTTCATATTAAAACAAAATCACTTTTAGTGAGTTAATCTTTTTCTGCCTTTTTTTCTTCTTCTGGTTAAAATTCCTGTTCCACTCTTTTTTCTCGCGAAAAAGCCATGTCTCTTTTTTGTTTTTCTTTTATTTGGTTGCCATGTTCTTTTCATAATATTTCTCCTTTTTCACCTTTATCATTATAATATGTATGGTATGCATAGTCAAGAAAGTATCTGTTATTTAGCGCTTGTTTTATGCTTGTTGGTTAAACAATAGGTTATCAACATTGTGGATAACTATTTTGTTAATATTTTGTGGATATGTGGGTTTGTTAATATAATTTTGTGAATTGTTGTTAATAACTTTCTTTTTCTCCTATTTTGTTATAGTATAGTTGTTACTAACTTTGTGGATAACTCTGTTCGTAAGTTTTTTAAATAGATTTTTAAATATTTATGGTTTACAATTTAAGTGGATTAATTTATAGGGAGCAAATATGAATTCTAAAGAACTTTTTATTAATTTTTTAAAAGAAATTGAACAAGAAGTAACGCCGAATACTTATAGTATTTGGTTTTCAAAATTGGAATTAATTGAAATTGTGGATAACTTAGTTAAAATAAAAGTTCCGATGGAAATTCACAAAAAAATGCTTACTGACAATTACTACACTTTATTAGAAAGCTCTTTATATTCTATTACTGGAAAAGATTATGATTTCTCGTTTTTATTAGAAGAAGAACTGGATGATATAACTACTCTAACAGAAGAAATTTTATTAGAAGATAAGATTGAGTGGAATACGAATTTAATCGATAAAATGACTTTCGACAACTACGTTGTTGGAGACTCTAATAGGTTAGCTTTTGTTGCTGCTAAAGCTGTAGTGGAAGCTCCAGGGACTATCCACAATCCATTATTTTTATATGGTAAAAGCGGACTGGGAAAAACTCATCTATTACATTCTATCGGAAACGAAATCACTAAAAGAAGCGACAAAAAAGTCTTATATACTACAAGTAACGACTTTATGAACGATTTTACTGGTATAGTTAATAACAAAACAGGAATAAGTGATTTAAATTATGCCACAGAGTTTAAAAACAAATATAGAAATGTTGATGTTTTGATGATCGATGATATTCAATTCTTAGTTGGAGCAGAAAGAACACAACAAGAGTTTTTTCACACATTTAACGCCTTACATCAAGCGAATAAGCAAATCATTATTACTAGTGATAGATCTGTAGATGATTTGCATAAAATAGAAGAAAGATTAAGAAGTCGCTTTATGTGGGGACTTCCCGTAGATATATATCCCCCTGAATTTGAATTAAGGTGTAAAATAATAAAGTCTAAAATAAAAGGAACAGTATTAGAAGAAAAAATTAATGATGACGTAGTGGAATACATCGCTAACAGTTGTTTAAACGACGTAAGACACATTGAAGGAACTATTAATAGATTGATGGCTTATACCGCGATGATGATACCAAAAAAGATCACTCTAGAATTTGCTGCTGAAGCTTTAAAAGATTATGTGAGTAAAAATGTATTTGCAGACAACTCTGTTTCAAACATTCAAAAAAAGGTTGCGGATTTCTTTGATATAACTCTAGATGATTTAAAAGGAAAGAAAAGAACACAAAAGATTGTAAGGCCAAGACATATCGCCATGTACTTAGCCAGAAAAGAAACAGACGAAGGTTTAGCCAAAATAGGACTAGAGTTTGGCGGAAGAGACCACTCAACTGTAATCGCCGCATATGATAAAATAAATAAAGAGTTACAAACAAATCAAGAATTAAAAGAGTTGTTAAAAAACATTAAAAAAATGTTGTAACTTGTTACTAACTTTATTAAGTATTATGCACAAACAAAGCAAACAATAAAAGTTATTAACATTATTAACAGTTATAATA
>CAZBGT010000015.1:0-9463 GCA_964491615.1 uncultured Muribaculaceae bacterium | reverse complement strand
GTTTAAAACCTTTTAAAATTTCCAACTTAGCTTTTTTAACATTTTCAATCGAACCTAAATTTTCAACGTGAACTGGATAAACATTAGTAATAACTCCAATATCAGGTCTTACCATGTTAGATAAATATTCAATTTCTTTTTCATGATTCATACCCAGTTCTAAAATTAACACTTCTTCATCTTTTAATTTTAAAACAGTTAAAGGTACTCCTAAATGGTTGTTATAATTTTTTTCGGTTTTTAATGTTTTAAATTCGTTTTTTACCACCGAATAAATCATATCTCTGGTAGTAGTTTTTCCAACACTGCCAGTAATGGCTATTACAGTGGGCTTAACTTTGTTTAATTTATCTTCTGCTAGGAGTTTTAATGCATTAACTGCATCTTTTACAATAATAATTGTTTCATAAGTTTTACCTAAATAAGGTAAATAATTTTCTTCAATTAAAGCTATTTTAGCTCCTTTTTTAAATGCTTCTAAATAATATTCATTACCATTAAAATTATCTCCTTTAATGCCAATGAAAATATCTCCTGGTTCAATAGTTCTGGTATCTGTAGAAAAGTTTTCACCTAACGTATCAATAACACCACTATACAATCTTCCGTCACAAATATTTACAATTTCTTTTGCGCTATACATCTTTCCTCCAATTAAAGAATAAAAAAGCTAAGCTTTTTTTATTCTTATATAAACTATTTCGTCATTAATTTTGTGTTCTTCTAATTTATCAAAAACTTTATTCATTTCAACCGCTAAAGTTTCGCTCATAATATAATCTTTAAAATTATCGATCGCGGTTTCAATAAGCTCATTTGAATTGTATTCAATTATTATTCTATCTGCAACGAAAAAATCTTTTTCTTTTCTTATATTTTGAATTTTAGAAACTATTTCTCTAGCTATACCTTCTTCAATTAGTTCGTTAGTTAAATTTGTATTTAATATTACAAAATTAGCACCTTCTCTACCAATGTTAAAGCCTTCTTTTGGGTTAATAGCAACCTCTATCATATCTGGAGTGATTGTTAAAACATCATCATTAAATCTTTTATCGATTGAAAGACCATTATCTAGGTCATTTTTTTCATACTCTTCTAAATTTAAAAGTAATTCTTTAAAATCGTTAATCTGGCTCCCTAGTTGTTTTCCAACTAATCTATAATTTGGTTTTATTTCATAATCAATATACTTATCTAACTCTTCTATAAAAATTATATTTTTTACATTTAATTCTTCTTTTATCAGATTTGTTAAATCCCCTATTAATTTTTTGGTATTTATAGGTAAGAGAATTTCACTTAAAGGTTGTTTTACTTTAACTTTATTTTCTTCACGAACCATTCTTCCAAGTGAAATTAAAGTTCTAACTAAATCCATCTTTTCTTCTAAACTTGGATCAATTAAATCTTGATCATATTTTGGGAAGTCTGCAGTATGAACTGAATATTCATCCGTTAAATTTATATACATTTCTTCTGATAAAAACGGTGATATAGGAGCTAGTAATTTAGTTATTCCAACTAAGACTTGGTGAGTTGTATAATATACTCCTTTTTTTGAACTATTTAATTCGCTACTCCAAAAACGATCTCTATTTCTTCTGATATACCAATTAGATAAATCTTCAGAAACAAAATTAGTTAAAGCTTTTACCACTTTATTTAAATCAAATTCATCATAGTATTTTGTTACATTTTTAACTAATGAATTATACTTAGAAATTATCCATTTATCAATTTCTTCTAATTCAAAATAATCTATTTTGCAATCTTTTATATTTATTTCATCAGTGTTTGCATATAGTGCAAAGAAATTATATGTATTTCTAAGTGGGTTAAAAAATTTAGAATGAACTTCTTTTAAACCACTCATATCAAATTTTATTGGCACCCAAACTGGTGAAACATAAGGTAGATAAAATCTAACAACATCTGCACCATATTCATCCATAGCTGTAAATGGTTCAATTACATTCCCTCTACTTTTAGACATCTTTTTACCTTCGCCATCTAAAAGTAAATCATTTACTAAAACATTTTTGTATGGACTTTTTCCAGTTACAAAAGTTGAAATAACTAAAAGTGTATAAAACCACCCTCTTGTTTGGTCAATACCTTCACAAATAAAATCAGCTGGAAATTGGTCTTCAAACATTTTTGTTTCAAATGGATAATGATACTGGCTAAAAGGCATTGCTCCAGAGTCAAACCAGCAATCTAAAACATCTATGACACGCGACATTTCTTTACTACATTTTGGACATTCTAATTTAATTTCATCTATATAAGGACGGTGTAGATCTAAATCGTCTTTTACCTCTGTGGTTGCCATACTTTTTAATTCTTGAATTGAACCAATCATATGGTCGTACCCACATTCACAAGTGTAATAAGGTAAAGGCGTTCCCCAATATCTATTTCTAGAAATTGCCCAGTCATTTAAATTTTCTAACCAGTTACCAAATCTTTTTTCACCAACATAACTTGGATACCAATTGATCTTTTTGTTTTCTTCAACTATTTTATCTTTTATTTTGGTAATCTCTAAATAATACGATGGAATAGTTGTATATATTAATGGAGTTGTACATCTCCAGCAATGAGGATAGTTATGGTTTACTTTTTGCTTATTAAATAATTTGTTGTTTTCTTTTAGGTATTTTATTATTTCTAAATCTGCATCAAATACAAATAAATCTTTCCAAGGTCCTTCACTATATTTTCCTTCTTGATCTACCGGATTTAAATAAGGAAGATTATACTTTTTAGCAACTTGACTATCTTCTTCACCAAAAGCTGGGGCGATATGAACAATACCTGTTCCATCTTCCATAGTTACATAATCTGCTAAAGTAACGTAAAATGCTTTTTTAGCAACTTCTAAAAAAGGTAGTACTTGTTCATATTCAACATACTCTAAATCTTTACCTATATAAGTTTTTATTACTTTTGCTTCGTTACCTAAAACTTGATTTAATAACTTTTTAGCCACTATAAAAGTGTGCCCTTTTGACTCAGCCTCAACATATTCTTCATTTGGATTAATCGCCACCGCTACGTTTGATATAAGAGTCCAAGGAGTTGTAGTCCAAACTAAAAAATAAACGTCTCTATCTTTTAATTTAAATGGAACCGTTACAGTATCCGTTGTAATTTCTTCATAACCTTGAGCAACTTCATGAGTTGCAAGTCCTGTACCGCATCTTGGGCAATATGGTATTACTTTATGACCTTTATAAAAAAGACCTTCATCAAAAAACTTTTTTAATATCCACCACTCTGTTTCAATATAATCATTTTCGTATGTAATATATGGATTTTTTAAGTCTACAAACTGACCCATTCTATTTGTTAATTTTTCAAATAATTCTTGGTATTTAAATACACTATTTTTACATTCGCAATTAAAGTTTTCTATTCCATATTTTTCAATATCCAATTTACTCTTAAAACCTAATTCTTTTTCAACTTCTAATTCAACTGGAAGACCATGAGTATCCCATCCGATTTTACGAATTACTTTAAAGCCTTTCATAGTTTGATATTTACAAAAACTATCTTTTAAAAATTTAGCAACCATATGGTGTAAACCAGGATGACCATTTGCAGTCGCGGGTCCATCATAAAAAACATAATTATCAGCGTCTTTTCTTATATCTAAAGTTTTTTGATAAATATCTTCTTTTAACCACTTATCCATGATTAATTCTTCGTTTTTAGCTACTCCTAAATTATTTAATTCTCTAAATTTCATAACTCCTCCAATAAAAAAACTAACTCTGCCAAAGGACGAATTAGTCGTGGTACCACCTTATTTGTTTCTCATTTACTTAACGCGTATAACGGATTATATTACTTTATTTCGTATAATCAACTCCCAAGTGATATTTATAAAAAATATTATTAGTTTTCACCATCCACTAACTCTCTAAAAAATATTTTATTTTATAAATTTGTCTTGTTCTTTGTTTTTTTAATTATATGAAAATAACGCCATTTTGTCAATGAATTAACAAGTTATAGAATAATACATGTTAATTTGTTAAACTTATAATAGGTGATTATATGAACACTCATATTTTTAGAGAATATGACATAAGAGGAACTTATCCAAACGACATTAATGAAGAAGTTGCTTATACAATGGGTTTAAGTTATGGTTCTTACATTAAAAACAAATATAGACAAACCACTTGTGTTGTATCAATGGATAATCGTTTATCTAGTCCTAGTTTAAAAGAAAATTTAATTAAGGGATTAATAAAAACAGGATGTAATGTTTTAGATTACGGCCTTACTACCACTCCAATGCATTTTTATGCCAGAAAAATGAACCATTCATTCGGGATTATGATTACGGCAAGCCACAACCCTAAAGATGATAATGGTTTTAAATTTTCATTTGACCACATTACTAATGCTCGTGGTGAGATGATTGAAGATTTTAAAAAATTTACGTTTAATAATGATTTTATAGAAAGTGAAATTCCAGGTACGGTTGAAAAAAGAAATATTGAAGATGCATATTTAAAATATTTTGATTTAGGGATTAAATTAGGTAATAAAAAAGTAAAAGCTGTTATAGATTGTGGTAATGGAGCAACTACAATAATAACTAGAGCAATATTTGAAATGTTTGATATTGATTTTGAAATAATTAATGAAGAAAACGATGGTACCTTCCCTAATCATCATCCAGATCCTGCGGTTAAAGAAAACTTAATTCAACTTAAAGAAAGAGTTTTAGAAACAAATGCTGATATTGGAATTGCCTACGATGGAGATGGAGACAGAGTTGGTTTTGTTAAAAATGATGGTTCATTTATGTCAATTGAAGAATTCATGATTTTAATTATTAGAGATATTCATCCGTTTGTTGCAAATAGAAAATTCTTATACGATGTGAAATGTTCTAAAAGTTTAGAAGAAGAAATACTAAAAGTAAACGCTACCCCACTTATGTATAGAACAGGAGCGAGTTTCACACAAGCAAAAACGCATGAAGAAAGTTTAGCTTTCGGCGGCGAGTTCTCTGGACATGTTTATTTTACTGACAGAGTTCATGATGTAGGAAGTGCAATATATGCTTCTCTTCGAATGATAGAAATTTTAAGTAAAACTGATAAATCACTAACTGAATTAACAAGTGATATTCCAAAATATTATGCTACAGAAGAAATAAAAATTCCAACACCGGATAATGAAAAATTTGATGTTGTAAATAAAGTTTTAAATTATTGTAAAGAAAAAAAATATCCATACATTGATATAGATGGAGTTAGAGTTAATTTTGATGGCGGTTGGGCTTTAGTAAGAGCTAGTAATACTGGGCCTAATATAATATTTAGAGCCGAAGCTGATTCTTTAGAAAAACAAAAAAAGTTAGAAGAATTTTTCCTAACTTTAATAAATAGTTTTAAAAGTGAGTAATCACTTTTTTTATTTTATAATTGAATCTAATGCTAAAGTAATCATTTCATTTAAAGACTTTTCTCTATCTTCAATAGATAAAACAGTTTTACTATACATTGAATCTACCGCTGTTGCCATAACTGTTGCCTCTTTATTAAAATCTTTTGCAATAAGAGCTAAAGCAAAACCTTCCATCTCTTCGCCAATCGGCTTTACATCTTTTGGCACTGCATTCATCATTGCCTCTACATCAATATAAGGTCCAAATACATCTGTAGTCATTATAGTTCCCTCATGTAGTACAATTCCTTGTTCTTCAGCGGTTTTTAAAATTGTTTCGTTTAAAGATAAACTAGGTTTAACTTGATCTGAGTCATAACCGTTATAAAGAACACCAAATTTAGAATTAGTATAAAGATTATCCGCTAAAATAATTTCCGGTACTTTAACTGATGGATCTACTACACCACAAGTTCCTATTCTAATAATTTTTTCTACATTGAAATAATGAAATAATTCCCATGCATAAATTCCCATAGAAGGCATTCCCATTCCAGAACCCATTACAGATACTTTTTTACCTTTATAATATCCAGTGTACCCTAACATATTTCTAACAGACGTTACTAATTTAGCATCTGTTAAAAAGTTTGTAGCTATATATTTAGCTCTTAAAGGATCTCCTGGCATTAACATTACTGGTGCAATGTCACTTCTATTTTCACATTTAATATGAATTGGTTCATCTCCGATAAACATTTAATCACTCTCCTACTTTAATAATAACATATATAATTTGTTTTTATATTTTTTCAAACTGAGAATTGTAAAGTTCAAAGTAAAATCCTTTTACTTTTAATAGCTCATCATGAGTTCCTTGTTCAATAATATTACCATCTTTTAATAGTAATATAACATCAGCATTTTTAATCGTTGATAAACGATGTGCTATTACAAAGGTGGTTTTATTTTTCATTAATTTATCAGTTGCTAGTTGAACTTTTTTCTCGGTTCTAACATCTACATTACTAGTAGCCTCATCTAATATTAAAAATGGGCTTTCATCTAACATAGCTCTTGCTATTGTAAGAAGTTGTTTTTCTCCTGTTGATAAAAGTTCTGAATCTCCTAATTTTGTATTAAAACCTTCTGGCATTGTTTGGATTAAATGATATAATCCAACTTCTTTTGTTACTCTTATTACATCTTCTAAAGTTGCATTTTGATTATTAAAGATTATATTTTCTTCAATGGTCCCATCAAATACCCAAGTATCCTGTAAAACCATTGTAAATAAATCATGAACATTCTCTCTAGATAAATCATTTATATTTATTCCATCAATTAAAATATCTCCTTTTTTAATATCATAAAATCTCATTAATAAATTAACTAAAGTAGTTTTACCTGATCCTGTTGGTCCAACAATGGCGATCTTGCTTCCGGGCTTAAATTTAGATGAAAAGTTCTTAATAATTAATTTGTTTTTCGTGTAACCAAAAGAGACATTCTTAAATTCTATTTCTCCCTTAACTTTATCTGAAGGTAAATACTTTTTAATAACTCCTCTTTTTTCTTCTTCCTCTTCTAAGAAGTTATAAACTCTTCTGCTAGCTGCCGCAGTAGCTTGAAGAGATGAAAATGCTTGAGCAATTGAAGATAATGGTGAAGCAAAAAGCCTTACATAAACCATATAAGCAACTATAACACCAAATGTAATAGTTTCGTTCATTACCAAATAACTTCCTACGATACAAACTGATACGTAACTAAAATTACCAATAAAGCCTACAACAGGCATCATTAAGCCCGAGAAAAATTGGCTCTTAAATGTTGCTTCATTTAAACTCTCATTAAGTTTATTAAATTTATTCTTAACTATGTTTTGACCATTATAAGCTTTTACAATTGTTAAAGATGAATAAACTTCTTCAATATGACCATTTAATTCTCCAAGTTTTTCTTGCCCTTTAATAAAATATTTTTGAGAATATAAGATTATAACAATCATTAATATAAAACCAATTATTGTTGAAAATATTGTGGTTAAAGTCATTGGTATGCTAGTTTTAAACATCATTATTAAAACTCCTATTAGTAGCACAACTGCAGATGTTAAACTACCAATGCTTTGGTTTAATGTTTGAGATATTGTATCAGTATCATTTGCTACCCTTGATAAAATATCACCAGTTTCATTTTTATCAAAATATTTAAGAGGTAATTTATTTATTTTTTCAGTAATATCTTTTCTTAAACTTTTTGTATATTTTTGAGTTACATATGACATAATAATATCTTTTACATATGAAAACACAAAAGATAAGATGTATAAGGTTAATAAAAATGCACTTATTTTAGTAACGTATGATATATCTATTCCATAAATAAACCCTTCGACTATTGCATCAGTTATTTTAGTTAACTGACTTGGTCCAATTATTGTAAATATAGCACCAAAAATAGCAAATATAATAGTTAGTATTAATAAAAAGTAAAACGGTTTCAAACTTTTGAAAATATTTTTAAGTTGAGTTTTTAATTCTTCTGTACTAACTTTTTCAACTACTTTATGACGTCCACCAGGTTTCATGATAACTCCTCTTCTTTTAATTGAGCTAGAGCTATTTCTTTATAAATTTTATTTGTTTTTAAAAGCTCTTGATGTGTACCTAACCCGACAATTTTTCCTTCATCTAAAACAATTATTTTGTCAGCGTTAATAATAGTCCCTATTCTTTGCGCAACTATAAATTTAGTTGCGCCTTTATTACTTTTAAATAGAGATTCTCTTAATGCTAGATCTGTTTTATAATCTAGTGCAGAAAAAGAATCATCAAAAATAAATATCTCTGGATTCCTAGCAATAGCTCTTGCAATAGATAATCTTTGTTTTTGCCCTCCGCTCAAATTAGTTCCCCTAGCTGAAACAAAACTCTTTTCTTTATCTTTTAATTTATTTACAAATTGCTTTGCTTGAGCTATTTTGAGTGCAGAGTTTATTTTTTTGGAAGTTAAACCAGGTGTACCAAAAGCTACGTTAGATTTTATAGTACCTTTAAAAATAACAGGTTTTTGAGAAACATAACTAATCAATTTATTTAATGTTTTTCGCTTATAATTTTTCACATTAATTCCATTAACTAACACTTCTCCTTTAGTTACATCATATAATCTTGGAATTAAATTTATTAACGTTGATTTACCACTCGCTGTTGAACCAATTATCGCTATAGTTTCTCCTTCTTCAACTTTAAAATTTATATCACTTAATAAACATTCATTTGCATCAGGATATTTAAAACTCACATTTTTAAATTCAACGGTAGACTTTAATTTAGTTTTTCCTTTAAAACTACCTTCTTTTAAAGTTATTTTTTCTTTTAATACTTCCATAACTCTATTAGCAGAAACTCTAGCTCTTGGATAAATTATAAAAATCATTACAAGCATCATGAAAGCCATAATTACTTGAGTTGCATATGCTGAGAAAACTATCATATTACTAAAAGTTTCAATTTTTTCAGGCATTAATGCAGTATCAATCATTTTTGCACCAGTATAATATATTAAAAGTGTTAACGCTGACATTAAAAACATAATAATTGGAAAAAATAAAGCTGTTGCAATAGCAATAAATAAATTGGTGTTTGTAACTAATTCGTTCGTGTCCTCAAACTTATTTTTTTGATAATCCTCTGCGTTAAAAGCTTTGATTACTCTTATACCTGTAATATTTTCCCTAGTAATTTTATTTAAATCATCAGTAAGTCTTTGTATTCTTAAAGTCTTAGGTAATATTAATATAATTACAACACTTACTATAAGCAGTAAAAATAAAACAAATAACCCAGTATAAATAGACCAAGTTAAATTCTTAGTATAAATCTTACTTACTGCCCACACTGCTAAAATAGGTGCTTTTATAATTACTTGAAGTCCCATTGATAAAAATCTTTGTAAATTTATAACATCATTGGTAGATCTAACAATTAAACTACTAATTTTAAATTTTTTGCTATAAGTGTCTTTGTGCCTTCAAGTATTT
>CAZBGT010000014.1:0-10024 GCA_964491615.1 uncultured Muribaculaceae bacterium | reverse complement strand
GAAACTTATACTTTGTTACCAGCAGATAAGTATTTAGTTGTTAATAAAACGATTATTACTGACTATGATAAAAAATTATTAACGTCTTTATACACACCAATAATTGGTCCGATGAGTATAACTTTTTATTTAACTCTTCTTAATGATTTAGATGAGTTGAGTTTATTTAGTAAATATTTTAATCACCATCGTTTGATGAGTTTGTTAAAAATTGATTTAAATACAATAAAAAAATTAAGAGAATCTCTTGAATCGGTTGGACTTTTAAAAACCTTTTATAAATCTGATAGTACTAATACTTTTATTTATGAAATATATTCGCCCCTTACTCCAAAAGAGTTTTTTAATAACCCTATTTTAAATGTGGTTTTATATAATAATGTGGGGAAGACCGAATATGAACGAATAAAATTACTTTTTGAAGTACCTAAAATAAATTTAAAAGAATATACAGAAATAACTAAAAAAATGAATGAAGTATATGATTCTATTCCCTCAAACATTGAAGATTTCAAAGATAAAAAAACATTAGATATTTCAAACAAAGAAGTTATAGATTTTGATTTGTTAATTTCTTCTATACCTAAAGGAATTGTTAATGCTAGAGCGTTTAACAAAAAAACTAAAGATTTAATAAACGACTTAGCATTTATATATAATATAGATACTCTAAAAATGGTCGAAGTTTTAAGAACTGTTTTGACTGAGACAGGCATGGTTGATAAAACTGAGTTAAGAATCGCTACTAGAAAATTATACGAATTTAAAAACAATTCATTACCAACTCTTGTATATCGTTCACAACCAGAATATTTAAAAGAGGTAGTTACAGACAACTCAAAAAGAGGTCAAATAATTGCTATTTTTGAAAACACCACGCCGTTTGATTTTTTAAAAAACAAAAATAGAGGAATAGATCCTACAACAAGAGATTTAAAAATATTGGAAATGCTTCTTGTTGAAATTCAACTAACTCCAGCAGTAATAAATGTATTAATAGATTATGTTTTAAGAAAAAATAATAATAGATTAGTAAAAAATTATATAGAAACAATTGCACTTCAATGGAAAAGAGCTAATTTAAAAACAGCTAGTGAAGCAATGGAGTTTGCAGAAAAAGAACATCAAAAATATAACAAGAAATTTGATTTTCCTAAAAAAAATACCTCAGAGCCAGTTTGGTTTGATAAAGTAATAGAAAAAGAAAACATTACTGAAAAACAAGAAGAAGAACTGAAAGATTTATTAAAGGAGTTTGAATAATGCAAAATTTTAAAATGCCTTCTAAAAAGGAGCTTGCTTCAAGGCTAGAGACATCTTATAAAAAAGCAATGATGGATAAAGATTTTAATAATTTGGTTAAAAATTTAAAACTAAAAAAAGATTTAGTATTAAAAAATGTTTCTAAATTAGAAGAAACAGTGTTAGAATTAGATAATTGTAAAACTTGTAAAGGATTTCATGAATGTAAAAACAAAGTTAAAGGACATGTTTATTACCCTAGTCCAAATAATGACAAATTAGATTTTGATTATATTACTTGTAAATTTGAAAAGAAAAGATTAAAAGCCTTAGAAGAAAAAGAAACAAATAGTAAGCAAGTAGAGTTTGCTAGAATGAAAGATATAGATATAACAGATAAAAAAAGAGTTGAGTTCATAAAACTCATAAAAACTTTTTATGATGATTTTGATCCTGGAAAAAATATGAAGGGGATGTATGTTCATGGATCTTTTGGATCAGGAAAAACATATTTGTTATCTAGTTTATTTAATGAACTTAAAATAAAAAAGAACGTAGAAAGTATAATTGTGTATTTTCCAGAACTACTCCGCAACTTAAGAGAAGATTTTGATTTATTGGAAAGAAAAATAAGAGAATTAAAATATATAGATTTATTATTAATTGATGATATAGGTGCTGAAAATGTAAGCGCTTGGAGTAGAGATGAGGTGCTGGGTACTATATTGCAACATAGAATGAACGAAAATCTTCCGACTTTCTTCACTTCGAACTTAAACATCAAGGAATTAGAGAATCACTTATCGTTAACGAAAAATAATGAGGATAAAGTAAAAGCGAGAAGGATCATCGAAAGAATCAAACAACTTACTACTGAAATAGAATTAATTAGTGCAAATAGAAGGAATTAACAGATTCCTTCTTTTTGTATAAAGGCTTTTATTTTGCGAAAAACATGATATTGTAAAAGAGAAAAGGGAGAAACAAACAAATGTTCGTTTTTGTATTGACATTAGAAAAATTACTAGTTATAATTAAATTAGAAAACATAGGAGGAACATGAAAACAACAAAAAAAGAAAAGACAACAGATAAAACATTAGATTCGGTATTACTTGAAATTGAAAAACAATTTGGGACAGGATCAATAATGAAACTAGGAGATGAATTTGCCAAAAAAGTAGAGGTAGTTTCATCAGGATCGCTTGCCCTTGATATCGCATTAGGAGCGGGAGGATATCCTAAAGGAAGAATTATTGAAATCTTTGGCCCTGAATCAAGTGGTAAAACAACTGTGGCACTAGAAGCTATAGCTGCAGTTCAAAAAGCAGGAGGTAGAGCGGCATTTATAGATGCAGAACACGCACTAGATCCAGTATATGCTAAAAATTTAGGGGTAAATACTGATGAACTATTGTTAAGTCAGCCAGGGACAGGAGAGGAAGCTTTAGAGATAGCTGAGGCTTTAGTAAGAAGTGGTGCAATAAATTTAATAGTTATAGATTCAGTTGCAGCATTAGTACCTCAAGCTGAAATAGATGGGGAGATGGGAGACAGTCATGTTGGTCTTCAAGCAAGATTAATGTCTCAAGCATTAAGAAAATTATCAGGAATAATGAGTAAAACTAATACAACTGCAATCTTCATTAACCAGCTAAGAGAAAAAGTAGGTATTATTTTTGGTAACCCAGAAGTAACACCTGGTGGAAGAGCTTTAAAATTTTATTCATCTGTTAGATTAGATATTAGACGTGGAGAACAAATTAAAATCGGAGAACAAGTTTTAGGTAACAAAACAAACATAAAAGTAGTTAAAAATAAAATAGCTCCACCATTTAAAACTGCAGCAGTAGACATAATTTATGGAGAAGGTATATCAAAAGAAGGGGAACTAATAGATATTGCCAGTGAGCTTGGTGTCATTAATAAAAGTGGTGCATGGTTTTCTTATAAAGAAGAAAAAATGGGCCAAGGTAAAGAAAACGTAAAATTATTCTTAAAAGAAAATGAATCTATAAGAAAAGAAATCGAAGAAAAAGTTAGACTTGAATATGGTTTAACAGAAAAAAAAGAAAAAAAATAATTTTTCTTTTTTATTTGTATAAAATAAAAACTTGAAAAAACACATAAAAAAAAGTATGATAGAGGTGTAGGTAATACTACAAATTTGAAGGAGGAAAAATGACGGAATATTTAATTCCCATTTTAACTCTTGTTCTTGGATTAATTTTAGGAATTGTAATTATTTGGATTTTTAACATTTTAAAAAGAAATAATACAGAAAAAAACGCTAATAATATTATTGAAAAGGCAAAAAAAGAAGCAGATAAAATTAAAAGAGATTCTTTGTTAGAACTAAAAGAAGAATCATACAGACTCAAACAAGAAACAGATAAAGAAATTAAAGACAAAAAAAGAGATGTTGTTGCTCATGAGGAGCGTCTTTTATCAAGGGAAGGAAATCTAGATAAAAGAGAAGAACTCTTACAAAGAAAAGATATATCTTTAGGAGAAAAAGAAAATAATTTATTAGCAAAACAAGAAACTCTTCAAGAAAAAGAGAAAAAAATGGAAGAATTACTTAAAGAACAAGTAATTGAGTTAGAAAAAATTTCTGGCCTTACAAAAGAACAGGCAAAAGAAAAAATAATGGCTATTGTAGAAAAAGATAGCGAAAAAGAACTAATAGAATACTTAAGAAACGAAGAAGCAAAAGCAAAATTAACTGCGAATGAAAAAGCAAAACAGTTAATTGTTTCAAGTATGGAAAAGTATTCTGAAGATGTTGTTGGAGAATTAACAGTTAGTACAATTACATTACCTAGTGACGATATGAAAGGTAGATTAATTGGACGTGAAGGAAGAAACATTAGAACGCTTGAAGCTATTACTGGTGTTGATTTAATTATTGATGATACTCCTGAGGTGATAGTTATATCTTCATTTGATCCACTAAGAAGAGAAATGGCAAGAATAACTATTGAAAGTTTAATAAAAGATGGAAGAATTCATCCAGCAAGAATTGAAGAAATTTATGAAAAAGTATCAAGAGATATTAATGACAAAATTCTTGAAAGAGGAACTAAAACTATTAATGAATTAGGTATAGTTCAAATGGATCCTGAATTAATTTCATTAATTGGTAAATTACATTTTAGAACTAGTTATGGTCAAAATGCATTAATGCATGCTAAAGAGGTATCTAGATTAACTGGTTTAATGGCAGCAGAATTAGGTGAAAATATTGATTTAGCAAAAAGAGCAGGTTTACTTCATGATATTGGTAAAGCTGTTGATATGGACATGGAAGGAAGTCATGTTGATATAGGTGGTGACATTGCCAAAAGATTTAAAGAAGATTCTATTGTGGTGAACAGCATCTTATCTCATCATGGCGATGAAGAAGCATCTAGTGTTATTGCATCACTTGTTGCAATTGCTGATACTTTATCTGCAGCAAGACCCGGAGCAAGAAATGATTCTTTAGAAAATTACATCAAGAGACTAGAAGAATTAGAAAATATCGGAAACTCTTTTGAAGGCGTAGAAAAAACTTATGCAATGCAAGCAGGAAGAGAAGTAAGAATTATTGTTAAACCAGATGAAGTAGACGACACTAATAGTTATAAAATTGCCAAAGAAGTTAAAGAGAGAATTGAAAGCGAGATGCAATATCCTGGTACAATTAAAATAACTGTTATTAGAGAAAAAAGAGCGCAAGCAGAGGCTAAATAAATTTGTAATATTTAAATATAAATGATAGAATTTGATTAAGATAGAAAGGGCACAAAATGGAAGAAAAAGAATTTATTAAAATTACTAATGAAGATGGTACAGAAGTTGAGGTAGAAATATTAAATTATTTTACTTTGGAAAGCAATCAAAAAGATTATTTAGTTTATACCGAAGGTAAACAAGATGAAACAGGAGATATAATAGTTTATACTTCTGAAGTTGTTGAAAAGGGAGAAGAAATAGAATTAAAAGGCATTGAAGACGAAAATGTTTTAAAAGAAATAACCGATGTCTTAACAGAAATAGTACAGAAATAAGGAGGCTTTGTGACAATTAAAACAACAGTTAAAAGCTTTAAAGACAATTATATTAATAATCCTTTAGTTAGAAGAACTAAGAAAATAACTATGGCAGTAACTACAAATGCTTATAATAAAATAAAAGAGGATTATTATAATTCAAGACCAACTCCACAAAAAAATGAAGAAACATTATTAAATGTTTCCGATATTGAAAATTTAGTTGTCGAAGAAGTTGAAGAAGTAGAAAAACCAAAAAGATATGTGCAACGAAATACAAATAAAGCAGTATTTGCATTAAGTTCACATGGTTTAACCCAGCTTAAAAGCAACTTAAACAACATTGCTGAGACAACCCAAGAAGAAAATATTGCTGACTTATCAAAAAAATATCAGCAATTAATCGAAGAATATAATAGAGTTAATGACACTATTGAACAAAAAAGTAGATAAAAGCAACCTGTAAAGTAGGCTGCTTTTTACATGCCAGAAAATTGACCGTCAATATTTATAATGATAAAATATATGCAAGAGGCATATAATGAATAATACAATTACAATTAAAGATATTGGTTTGTTAGACAATTTTTTAAAACTAACACAACATAATAGTGATGTTGTGTTTGGTATGGATAAAAGATCTCTTTTAAACATTAAAAGAAGTTATATAAACTTAAAAGAACAAACTCAACTTAAAAAGCCATCGCCGGCAATCTTTTTGTTGTCTCAAAATTCTGTAGATAAATTAAAAGATAATTATTTAAATAAGGAAAACGAAAAAACATTGCTTGAATTAGAAACAAAAAAACAAGAACTTTTAGATAAAATACAAGAATATGAAAAATTAATGGGTGTTGTTTTACCTATTAGTAAAGAGCAAGGAATGCAAATGAATTTCGATGACGATATATACCTATATCAAAACACTGAAATATATGAAACATCCGTTGATGCTGTTTTAAAAAGCAATCCAAAACCAGAGCTTAATAACGATGATGAAGTTAGAAAAGTTGGAGCTATAGTTTATCAAGTTGACTTAAAAGATGAAGTGAACTTCTATACGGTGTGGGCAAGTGATGCTGAAGCTAATGAAAAAATTGAGAAATTAAAACAAGAAAACTCATCTGTAGTAGCTGTGTTAGTAACTAATGAAGAACTTATGCAACAAAACCAATACGAAGGTTATAAAAATATTAATGATGTTTATTACTTGCAAAAAGAAAGAACAGCATCAAGTGATTTTGAAAGGACTAAATGACAAAATTAAAAGACATGTGGTTAAACAATAAAATTTTAGTAGTATTAGTTTCAATACTAACTTTATGTTTTATTTTAATATGTTTTGTGTTTATCACATATTTTTTTGGTGGAAGCAAGTCAAGTTATGGTCCTAGATTAGAAAATTTAAATGATCATAAAATAACTTCCACTGTAAAAAATACTTACTTGGAAGAAATAGAATCTGATAAAATAGTTGAATCAACAAAATTTTCACAAAAAGGAAAGATATTATATATAAAAATAAATTTCATTGAAGATATAACTATCGATGAAGCAAAGAGTGTAGCAGTAGCGTCTTTACAAAACCTTGAAGAATATTTAGATTATTATGATATTAACTTTACTATAGCAAGTAAAGATAGTGAAAATACAGAAGGTTTTCTTTTGATGGGAAGCAAAAACATTAATGGAAAAGTAGTTGTTTGGAATAATAACACAATAGTGAAAGAGAGTAATTAATGAAAAAAAATAAAAATAAGATAATTATAATATCTAGTATAGTCGTAGTTATAGTAACTGCGATAATTGTATTTTTAATTACATTTAGTAAATTAAATTTAACAACATCTGAAAGAAAATGGATAGACGATAATATAACATCCACTTTAAATATTAACATTGTTAATGATGCTAATATTTTTGGTTCTAATGGGGAAGGAGTATTTTATGATTTTTTAGATGATTTTTCCATGTTTTATAACTTAAAAATAAATCCTATAACTTTTTCTCACGAAAACATTCCGAATGAATTGAGTTTCATGATAAAACAAGAGCCAAAGGAAAAAGATGTAGTATTTTATCAAGACCATTATATTATAATTTCTAATAGAAATTTTGTTATTAATAGTTACGAAGATTTATTCGGAAAAAGCATCGGAGTTCTTTCGGCGGATATGAGTTTAGTTACTAAACATATTAATACAGATAAAATAACTTTTAATCAATATGATTCTATAGAAGGTTTATTTGAATCCATTGATGACAATAATTTTTTAATAATTCCAAGATATTTATATTTAGATATTGTTTTAAAAAATGATTACAATGTGTTATTTAATTTGAGTGACATTAATTATTATTATGTCTTAAATACTGATCAAGAAGTACTTTCAAATATTTTATTTAAATACTACAAAAAGCATTGGGAAACAAAGTTTGCTGAATCATTTAATCTTAATAAATTTGATTTATACACAACTAGTATGTATATAAGTGAAGCAGAAGTAGAAGGACTTCGTGGAGGAAGTTTTAAATATGGTTTTTTATCCTCAGCGCCATATGATGTTTATAGAAGTAGTAATTTTGGTGGAGTAAATGCAATTTTATTAAAAAAATTTATTGAATTCTCAGACATAGATATTGATTTTGTTTATTTTAAAAAAGAAAAAGAATTTCAAAAAGCTATTGCTGAAAAAACAATAACTATGTATTTTGATAAATATAATTATAAAAACAATTTTACTAAAACAGATAAAGGTTACAACTTGTCTTTTAATATCTTATTAAAACGAACTAATTCCGATGTGATTAACTCTTTAACTTACTTGGAAGGAAAAGAAATATATTTAGAAAAAGATTCTAAATTGATTGATTATTTTTCAAGTATAAAAGATATTACAATAAAAACATATAAAACAGATAAAGACATTAAAAAAATATCTAAGAGTAATGCAATTGTTATAATAGATTCAAACTCATATAACTATTATCAATCTAAATACTTAAAAGATTTTACACTTAGATATATTGGCGATGCTAACATAACTTTGAATTACAAGTTAAATTCTAAATCTGCCTTATATAATTTATTTAACAAATTTGTTGCAGTTGAGGATACTAATTCTATTATAAATATCGGAGTAAATGATTATTATGAAACTGTTAATAAAGGCAACTTATATAGTTTGTTAGCACAGTATATTATCGGTTTGGCATTAATTTTAGGTACAGCTATAGTTGTGATATTTAACAAAACCAAAAAGATTAATATTTCAAAAAGAATTAAAAAAGAAGAAAAATTAAAATATGTAGATCAATTAACATCATTAAAAAACAGAAATTATTTAAACGAAAACATTGAATCATGGAATAATAATACAGTTTATCCTCAAGCTATCTTAGTTATGGATTTGAATGGTATAAAAGATCTTAACGATAAATTAGGGTATGAAGAAGGCGATAAACAAATAAAGGCATTTTCCAATATCTTAATAAAAAGACAATTAGATAATTCAGAAATAATGAGAACAGATGGTAATGAGTATGTTGTTTATTTAGTCGGATACGATAAAACTAAAATAGTAAATTATATTAGAAAATTAAATAAAGACGTTGAAAAACTACCTCATGATTTAGGAGCGAAATTTGGATTTAGTTTAATTGAAGACGAGATTAAAACTATTGAAGATGCTTTAAATGAGGCGTTAATAGAAATGAGAAGTGAAAGAAAAAACGATGAAGGTTAACACAAAAAACTTTTTTCGTGAACTAGTTGAAATTTTAAAAAGGCCTGAGATGTCCATATTACCAGGACAATTAGCTTACTTCTTTGTGCTTTCAATATTTCCAATTATTACTCTTATTTTGCTTTCATTAACCTTTTTTAATCTAACAAGTGAAACCTTAAATATTTTTTTAAGTAACATTTTTAATGAACGAATATCATCTTTTTTAATAGACTCTGCTCTTGTAATAAAAGGAAGTGGTGTTCAATATGCCTTAATTACACTTGTAGCTTTTTATATATCTTCAAATGGTGCTAGATCTATAATTGTTACATCAAACACTTTATATAATATAAAGAATAAATCATTTATAGAAATAAGAGTAAAATCTTTTGTAATGATTTTTATCTTACTAAATGTCTTTTTGTTTATGCTAGTTGTTCCAATGTTTGGAACACAGATAATTAACTTGATTGATTATTTAAAAATAGGCGAGGTCTTAACCTCTAAAATTTCTTTTGTAATAAAATTACTACAAGGCCCAATTGCTTGGCTGGTAATATTTTTCTTTATAAAATTAATTTATACAATGGCTCCAGATAAGAAAATAAAAAGCAAAACCGTAAATGTAGGATCATTATTTACTACTGTTGGATGGGCAACATTAACTTGGGTTTATGCTTTTTATATCAATAATTACTCTAATCATAGTATTTTATACGGAGGATTAGCAAACTTAGTAATCTTACTTTTATGGTTTTATTTCCTGTCACTAATTTTTACAATTGGGTTGGCGCTTAACACAAAAAGAGAAGAAAAGGTTGAATAATCAATCTTTTTTTATGTTATAATATTTATGGAGATGAGCATGGAAAAATATAAAAACTTTTTTATTTTATTCGCTATTTTTATATATTATGAATTGATTTTCAAAATAGCACTATCTTATCAAATTTTAACTGTTAAAATGATTCCCACTATTTTATACTTATTATTTTTAGCATTAGTAATGGGTTTGATCTTT
>CAZBGT010000013.1:0-10066 GCA_964491615.1 uncultured Muribaculaceae bacterium | reverse complement strand
ACTTAGAAATGAGGAAGAAAATATGGAAAAAAATAAAGAAGAAAGTGTCCGCACATTAACTCCTATATCATGGTATCCAGGCCATATGCATAAAACAAAAAAAGAAATTAAAGAAAATTTAAAATATGTTGATATTGTATATGAAATAATTGATGCTAGAATTCCAAAATCTTCTAAAATTGAAGATATAGATAGTTTAATTGGCAATAAAATCAAGATTTTGATTATGACCAAAAAAGATTTGTGTGATATTGATGTTACAAATAAATGGGTTAAACACTATGAAAATAAAAACTATAACGTTTTGTTATTAGACTTAACGAACAACCTTGATATTAAAAAACTAATAAAATTAACTTCTAAATTAACTAAAGAAATAATATTTAAAAGAGTCGAAAAAGGTATTATAAATAAAGAAGTCAAAGCTTTAGTTGTTGGAGTACCAAACGTTGGCAAATCGACTATAATTAATGCCTTAGCTTCTAAGAAAGTAGCTAAAGTGGGTAATATTCCAGGCGTAACTAAACATGTTAATTGGTTAAAAACAAAAACCAACATTTTAATTATGGACACTCCCGGTATATTATGGCCTAAATTATCAAACGAAATAGGAGCTTTAAATCTTGCGGCGTTTGGCGCGATCAGACCTGAAGTTTTAAATTTGAATGATATTGGAAAACATATTTTAAATCACATGAAAAATTATTATCCGACTAAAATAGAAACTTACTATAACTTAGATAATTTGGAAAACTTGGAATATAAAATTGCAGCAAAATTTTCATACATAATTAATAGTGAAATTGATTATGAGAATTTGTATAAAAAAATATACCACGATTTAAATGCAAACAAATTTCCGGAAATTACATTTGATAAATATGAATAATTTAAAATATGAACAAGAATTGTATCATAAAGGACACAATCTTGTGTGCGGAGTAGATGAGGCTGGAAGAGGTCCATTGGTCGGACCTGTTGTAGCAGCGGCTATAATATTGGCCAAAGGATATAAAAATGTAGAATTAAAAGATTCTAAACTTTTGACTGAGAAAAAAAGACAAACTTTAAATAAAATCTTAAAAAAAGATGCAGTTAGTTACAGTTATGGTATAATTGATGCTAATGAAATAGATGAAATTAATATTTTAAATGCCACAAAAAAGGCTATGAAAGTGGCCATTAATGGACTAAAAAAGGAACCTGACTATATTTTGATCGATGCAGTAGACTTAGACTTGAATAACAGTCACAGTTTAATAAAAGGCGATAGGCTAAGCCAAACTATTTCTGCAGCATCTATTTTAGCAAAGGTGAAAAGAGATGAAATTATGTATAAACTAGATCAAGAATATCCACTATACGATTATAAAAACAATAAAGGTTATCCTACAAAAAAACATCTCGAGCTAATAAAAATTTATGGAATAACAAAACATTATAGAAAAAGTTATAACCCTGTTAAGGAAGTGATTATTAATGAACAAAAAAATATTTAAAACTTTTAGTGCTTATCTATTTGTCTTGTTTCTTACTGAAGTTATGTTTAGAATTGTAAACAAACTTGATATTTTATCTTTAGATTTGGCGATTATTTTCTTCACTTCAAGTTTAATATCCATAATTCTAACGAATTTAACAATCTTATTAAGAGGTATTTATGCAAAAATATTTACTTATGTAATTTTGGTTATTCTAATAGGGTACATATTCTTACAATTAGGCTTTGTGAATTTTTTAGGTGCTTATGCATCTTTTTCAACAAGTAGTCAACTTGAAGCAGTTTGGGAATTCATTCCTGTTTTTCTAACTTCATTTTCTTTAAAATACTTTTTAATCTTTTTACCTTTTCTAACGTTAATTGTGTTCAATGTATTTAAAAAACACTATTTTAAATACAATTTCAAAAAAACAATCGAGGGATATAATAAAAAATCACCCATATTATTTTTATTAATAGTATATGTTTTTAGTGTTTTAGGAATATCTTTTTTAGTGTTTAATAATAACTCTAAAAAGGAACTCTTTTTTTCACCAGAAAATAGTCATCTTAGTGTAAAAGAATTTGGTGTTTTATTTTATACAGCCTCCGACATTGTATCTATTTTTAATGATAAAGAAGACTTTGTTGATGAAATTATAATAGATAAATCAGATGATTTCGTTAACACATCTAGAATGATTGACGATACTATTTGGTTAAGTATTTTAGAAAAAGAAAAAAACCCCACATTCAAAGTAATTCATGAATACTTGTTAAATAGAGATATCCCAGAAAAAAATGACTATACTGGTTTATTTAAAGATAAAAATCTAATTATTGTAATGCTTGAGTCAGTTAACGATGTAATTACTTTTCCTGAATACTTTCCTAATTTTGCAAAACTAATGGAAAACGGTATTTACTTTGACAATAACTATTCACCTAGAAATACTAATCCAACTGGTAATAACGAATTTAGTGGAATTACATCCTTATATAGTATAAATAATGTAAACACAATAAATGCTTATTCTAAGAATGTTTATCCATATAGTATTTTTAGTATGTTTAAAAAAGAAGGATATGATGTTGTTAGTATGCATAATCATTATGATCAATTTTATAGAAGATCAATTGCTCATTACAATATGGGTGTTGATAAATATTATGGTGTTCAATCATTAGATATCCCTTATTCAACTACTTGGCATACCTGGGCAAGCGATAGTGACTTAGCTGTTTCAGCTATGAATATTTTAAAAACAACTTACTTAAATAACCCATTTATGTTGTGGTTAACAATGGTTACACCACATTTTCCTTATGGAGTTTCTAGTAAATATGGTGATTTATACATAGATGAATTTAAGGATTTAAAAATTCCTCTATCATATAAAAGATATCTCTCTAAAGTAAAAGTTAGTGATGATGCCTTAGGAATTTTGTTAGATGAACTGACTGATTTGAATTTATTGGATGATACTGTTATAGTTGTTTACGCAGATCATTATCCTTATGTAATTAATTCTGCAACACAAAAAGCTTTACTGAATCGTAGTTTTGATAATATAGAAAAAGAAAAAGTACCATTTGTTATATCAAATCCATCCCTAAAAGGCACTATTAATCATAGTTATACTAGTTTTTTAAACATTGCTCCAACTATATTTAATTTATTTGATCTAGAATATGACCCTAGAATTTATTTTGGAGAAGACCTTTTCTCACAAGAATTTTCAAATATAATTGTCACGCATAATAGGTCATGGAAAGGCGATTTAGGATTTTATAATATAGAAACAGGTAGAGTTTTATACAATGGAGATGAAAAATATGAAAGCGATGATATAAAAAAATTGAATGAAAAAATCAAAAATGATGTAAAAATTAGTAATTTAATAGTAAAATATGATTACTTTAATAAATTGCAAAAAGAAATTGAGAAATATAAAGAAATGGAGGAAGAAAATGAAATTAGTGATAGTTGAATCACCAGCAAAATCAAAAACAATTGAAAAGTACCTAGGAAGCGATTATTTAGTACTCTCAAGCAAGGGACATATTAGAGACTTATTACCTAAAGGAAAGTATGGTTTTGGAATTGACGTGGACAATAATTTTGAACCTAGCTATGGACTAATTAAAGGAAAATCAAAAGATGTTAATGCTTTGAAAAAAGCGGTTAAAGATGCAAATCATGTGTATTTAGCAACCGACCCTGATAGAGAAGGAGAGAACATCTCTTGGCATTTATTAGACGAATTGAACTTATCAGATGATTCTTATAGCAGAATTACATTCAATGAAATAACAAAAGATAGTATAAAAGATGCTTTAAAAAATCCTAAAAAAATTGATAAGCCTCTTGTTAATAGTGGAGAAACTAGAAGGTTTTTAGATAGAATTATAGGATTTAGATTATCGAAATTACTTCAAAGTAAAGTAGGTGCAAAGTCTGCAGGTAGAGTTCAAAGTGTTGCTTTAAAACTAATTGTAGATAGAGAAAGAGAAATAAATGATTTTATCCCCGAGGAATATTGGAGTATAGAAGCGATTTTTGGAGATTTTAATGCGAGTTTAAAAAAGCATAATGGCAAAGCTATTAAAATAACAAATGAAACTTTAGCTGAAAAAATATTGAATGAACTGACCAATAAATTCTCTATAAAAGATGTGGTTGAAAAAACAAGGAATAAAGCATCAAAAGTTGTATTTAAAACTTCCACTTTACAACAGTTAGCAGCATCTAAATTAAATTTCAATTCATCTAAAACAATGAGAATTGCTCAAAAATTATATGAAGGTATAGATATAGGTTCAGAAACAGTAGGTTTAATTACATATATGCGTACAGACAGTACAAGAGTATCACCTAATTTTATAAACGAAACTAAAGATTATATACTTTCTAATTTTGGAGAAGAATATGTAGGATATGTAAAAAAAGCAAAAGAAAATAAATCAGTCCAAGATGCGCATGAAGGAATTAGACCAACAAGTATATATAGAACACCGAAGGAATTAAAAAACATTTTATCCGCGGATGAATATAAATTATATAATCTAATTTATCAAAGAAGTTTAGCATCGCTTATGGCAAATGCGAAATATAATCAAACAACAGTGCTGTTAGACAATAACGATTACGAATTTAGCGCTACTGGCACAGTTTTAGTGTTTGATGGTTATCTAAAAGTTTATAAAGACTTTGAAGATAGCGAAGATACAATTTTGCCTGATTTTAAAAATTATGAATCTAATATACTAATTTCAAAAGAAATCACAAAGACGCAACACTTTACTAAACCAGCTCCAAGATTTAACGAAAGTTCTTTAATAAAAGAATTAGAAAGCCTAGGAATAGGTAGACCCAGCACATACGCTACAATTATAGACACAATTAAAAAAAGAGGGTATGTTACTTATATTCAAAACAAATTTGAACCAACCGAGACTGGAACGCTCGTAACAGATAAGTTACAAGAATATTTCAAAGATATAATCAATGTTGAATATACAGCAAAGATGGAAGACGATTTAGATAATATTGCTTTATCAAAACAAGATCATATTGAACTATTAAAAGAGTTTTATAAAGAGTTTGAACCTATCGTTCAAAAAGCCTTTGATGAAATGGTGAAAAAAGAACCAGAAAAAACTGGCGAATTATGCCCTGAATGTAAAAGCGATTTAGTAATTAGGGATGGAAGATATGGAAAATTTGTGGCTTGTAGTAATTATCCTGAATGTAAATATATAAAAAAAGAAGAAAAAGAAGTAATTGAAGTCGTAAAATGTCCAAAATGTGAAGATGGTAGTGTAGTAGAAAAAACTACTCGTAAAGGCAAAACTTTTTGGGGGTGTAACAAATATCCTAAGTGTGACTACGCTACTTGGTACAAACCTATCGAAGAAAAATGTTCAAAATGTGAAGAATTGTTGGTACTAAAAAACGATGAAAAATTATGTTTAAAATGTAAAGAGTAATTTACTCTTTTTCTTTTTAAATAAAGACAACCAGATAAATTTATAGTATAATTAATGAGAGGGATAAAAATGAAAAAAAATAATGATTTAAACGAAGTCTTAACTTCGGGCAAAAAGATATTAAAACTTTTATATATTTTAATGATAATACTAGCTGTTGCTATTGTATTGTTTGTAGGCAAATATTTTGGTGTTTTTGCCACATTGTTTAAATTTCTATCAGCGTTAACACCTATTGTAATTGGTTTATTAATTGCTTGGTTGTTAAATCCATTTGTTAAAAAAATGAAGGAAAAGAAAATACCAACTATACTAGGCGCGACTATTGTATACATTTTAATATTTTTATTTACTTATTTGTTTTTTGTTTTACTTATACCACTCATTACAGAACAAATTAATGATCTAATTAAAATTATTCCCCAAATATTCGCAAACACTAATTCTTTGATAAACAATATATTTTCAGTTTTTGAAAATGCAGGATTAAATGTGGCTAGTACAAAAGAGGCGCTTTTATTAAACATTGAAGAGTATCTTGTTAATATGGGACAAAATTTACCTAATTTAGCCCTAGCAGCGATAGTAGGGTTTGTTGGATTTATCAAAGAAATATTTCTTGGTTTATTAATAGGATTTTATATGTTAATTGACTATGATAATTTTTCTAAACAGCTTGCTAAGGTTATACCTTTTAAGCATAAAGAAGGAATTAAAAAATTATCAGACAACATTGATGTTGAAGTTAGAAAAACAGTAACGGGAACTCTTTTATTAGCGTTTATAGTGTTTTTACTTAATGCCATTGGTTTTGTAGCTATTGGTTTAAAAGGTTCAATAATATTGGCTATTGTGTGTGGTATAGTGGATTTAATACCATTCATAGGGCCTTATATTGGAATAGGTATAGTTACAATTATAGGATTTACAATGAGTCCATTTATAGGGTTTGCTGCTTTAGCAATATCATCTGCAGTACAAGTTTTAGAAAATATAATTTTAAGACCTGTAATTATGAGTAAAGCAACCGATTTAAACCCAGTAATAATTTTATCAGGGTTATTAATTTTTGCTCATTTCTGGGGTATTATAGGTATGATTATTTCTACTCCGTTATTAGCAATAATAAAAGTTTTATATCAACATTTTGAATTAAAGATCCCGATTTTAAATAAAACAAATGTATAACAATAAGAAAGGAATAATATGAAAATATTTTTAGTAGCAGGCAAAGCAGGTTCAGGTAAAAATGAAGTTGCAAAGTTAATAAAAGAATACTACATTTACAAACACGAAAAAGCAGTAATTACTCACTTTTCAAAATATTTGAAAAATTTTGCAGTTGAATTAACGGATTGGGATGGAAATCCAAATACAAAACCAAGAGTTTTTTTACAGGAATTGGGCGCAAAGATAAGAAAACTTGATAAAGATTTTCTGATAAATTACATGTTAGATGACTTAGTATTATATGAGGAATATGTAGACAATGTAATTATTTCTGACGTTAGATTGCCTTTGGAAATAGAAAGAATCAAAGAAGAAAAAGAAAATGTTTACTCAATTTATGTTGTAAATCAATTTGAATTGTCACCTTTAACAATTGAAGAACAAGCTGATATAACGGAAACAGCTTTAGAAACATATACTGAGTTTGATGTAATAATTGCGAATGATAAATTAGATTTATTAAAAGAGAAAGTTTTTAAACTGCTGGGAGATATCGATAATGAAAAACTTAACAAGTCATGATTTAAGAAAAAAATTCTTAGATTATTTTGAATCATTAAATCACAAAATTATTAAATCATCTTCATTAATACCTGAAAACGATCCAACTGTCTTATTTACAACAGCGGGAATGCATCCGTTGGTTCCTTTTTTAATGGGAGAAAATCATCCTTATGGGAAAAGATTATGCAGCATTCAAAAATGTATTAGAACAAGCGACATTGATGTAATAGGAGATGAAACTCATTTAACTTTTTTTGAAATGTTAGGCAACTGGTCATTAGGAGATTATTTTAAAAAAGAGTCTCTTAAGTATAGTTTGGATTTTTTAACAAATGAAAAACACTTAAATATTAACTTAAACAAATTATACTTTACATGTTTTGAAGGGGATGAAACTTTGCCTAAAGACGAAGAAAGCTATAATGTTTTAATTAATTTAGGGATTGATAAAAGTCACATATTTTATTTAGGTAAAGAAGATAATTTTTGGATATTGGGTTCAGGGGTAGGACCATGTGGTCCAGACACTGAAATATTTTTTGACACTGACAAAGATAAATGTGGTTTAAACTGTAAACCCGGTTGTGGTTGTGGGAAATATGTTGAAATATGGAACAATGTTTTTATGGAATTCTTAATGGATGAAAATAATAATTTATCCAAATTGCCTCAACAGAATGTAGACACAGGAATGGGGTTAGAAAGAACTATAGCGGTTCTAAACAATTCCGATTCTGTATATGAGACAGATTTGTTTTCAAATATCAAAAATGAAATTTCGAACTTAACTTCAGAAAAGTATGAAAACAATTTAAAAGATTATAGAATTATAATGGATCACGTTAGAAGTAGTGTATTCATACTTGGCGATGAAAACTCAACATTACCTTCAAACATTGGGGCAGGATATGTTCTAAGAAGATTAATTAGAAGAGCGATTAGAAGTATGATTAAACTGAATATTGAATTTAATCATATCGAAAAATTAGCTTTAATTATAATAGATGATTATGCAAAATATTATCCGGAATTAAATGAAAATAAAGATCTCATTATAAATGAATTATCAAACGAAGCACAAAAGTTTAACAATACTTTAAAAGGTGGGGAAAAACTTTTTAGAAAGATCGTTAAGAACACCGAAGGAAAAATTATAAGTGGTACAGATGCATTTAAATTGTTTGACACATTTGGTTTTCCTATTGAGATGACGGAGGAATTAGCAAAAGAAATGTGTTTAAGTGTTGATATAGATGGATTCAATAAAAGTTTTGAACTTCATCAAGAAAGATCTAAAACACTCTCAAAAGGCTCAGCTAAGGGCGGTTTAGCTGACTCATCACAACAAACAATTAGATACCATACTTTAGCTCATATTTTACTTCAAACACTAAAAGAAGAATTTGGTGAAGATGTAAATCAAAAAGGAAGTAATATTAATTCAGAAAGAATCAGATTTGACTTTAATTTAGATCACAAGATGACCGATGAGGAAAAAGAGAAAGTAGAAAAAAGAGTAAATGAGATTATAAAGAAAAATCTCGATGTTACTGTTAATGAAATGTCTTTAGACAAAGCAAAAGCTATTAATGCTACAGGTATTTTCACAAATAAATATGACGATATAGTAAAAGTATATCAGATTGGTGATTTTTCTAAGGAAATATGTGGTGGGCCACATGTAAAAAACACTTCCGAAATTGGAGAATTTAAAATAATTAAAGAAGAAAGTGTAGCAGCAGGAATCAGAAGAATAAGAGGAGTTTTAGAATAAACTCCTTTTTTGTCGTTTTGACTTTTTAAGTACTAATACCCGTGATATAATTTTTTTGTAGGAGGATATATGCAACCAATTTTAAAATGCATTAACATAAATAAATATTTTGGTAAAAAACAAGTTTTAAAAAATATAAACCTTGATTTAAGTGAAGGGGACATATTAGGTTTTATTGGACCAAATGGTAGTGGAAAGACCACTACGATAAAATCAATATTAGGTTTACAAAAAATAAGATCAGGCCAAATTATAATTAACGGATACGATTTAGAAAGACATTTTGAAAAAGCTATGGAAAAAGTAGGATCAATTGTAGAAAATCCGGATTCTTATATGTATCTAACTGGATATAGTAATTTATTACTGGTGAAAAATTTATATAAAAATATAACAAAAGACGATATTTCTAGTGTAGTTAAGTTAGTTGGTCTTGAAAATAGAATTCATGATAAGGTAAGTAAATATTCCTTAGGGATGAGACAAAGGTTAGGTATTGCAATGAGTTTATTAATAAAGCCCAATATACTTTTATTAGATGAACCAACTAACGGTCTTGATCCAGAAGGTATTAAAGACCTAAGAACCTTATTAAAAAAATTGGCAAAAGAGGGTATGGGTATCTTAATATCGAGTCATAATTTAGCAGAATTAGAAAGTTTCTGTAATAAAGTTTGTATTATAAATAAAGGCGAAATAATTGAGACAACAGATATAAGAAAAATAAAAAAAGAAACTAATATTTATCAGTTCACTTTATCTAAAAAACCCAACTTAAAAGGATTTAAAACTTTAGATAAAGGCCAATATTTAATAAAATCAAATGAAGAAGAGATACCTAGTTTAGTTAAAAAAATAGTTAACGAAGACATTTTGATTTATGAAGTTAAACAATTAGAATTGACTTTAGAAGAAGCGTTTCTAAATAAGACTGGGGGAAGTAAAATTGATTAATTTAATAAAAAATGAGTTATATAAATTGTTTAAGAAAAAAACTATTTATATATTTTTAGTAATCCTTTTAGCTTTCATTATTTTTATTAGTGTTTTGATTAGAGAAACTTATGTTGAAGTATTAAATTTTTATT
>CAZBGT010000012.1:0-10235 GCA_964491615.1 uncultured Muribaculaceae bacterium | reverse complement strand
TTTTCTACATTATATAAAAATAAATCTTTTTCATATATATAATAATATTCATTATCCATCTCAGTTTGATAAGCTTGGCCAATTTTTTCATACTTTCCTAATTCTTGGATATTAATTCCGACGAAAAATGCCTCCTCATCGGATTCAATAACAATAATTTCATCACTTACATTCTCAGCTAAATTTAAACCTAAGTTTTCAAATTTTGTTTCTAAGTAATTTTGCATATAACTTTTTGGTACAATATAACACTTCATTGAAGTTGAACAATATTTTTCTTGAAACAAATTGTAACCTTCATTATTTTCATCAGTACTTTCCCTCAATGAGTCTAGAGAAGATACAAATAAATATTTAGTGAAGAAACCCGGATCAATATTTGTTTGATTAACTATTTCCTCGCTATAAACTGATTCACCTAAATAAAGGTGAGGCACTTGTTTTATTAATTCCTTAGCTAATTCAATATTATTATCCCTAATCGCGATATTTAATTCCTCAGCTTGTGGTTTTTCAATTATGAAAACAATATAAAATGTCCTAATTCCAAAAAAAACTATAATGACTGATAAAATAAAAGTCACAATTGTTTGAATCTTTTTGTTCATGGTTCACCTACTTTAACTTTATAATAACATAAAATATTAATTTTTTTAATTGGAAAATATCACTTTACATTATACAGAAATGTAAAATTGATTTTCTTTACATTTAAAGTATAATTAAATTAGGAAGGTTGATATGAAATTAAAAGATAAAGTTGCCATTGTAACAGGTGGAACAAGTGGAATTGGGTTAGCATGTGCTAAGGATTTTATTAATGAAGGAGCTAAAGTTGTTATTTCTTCAATCCAAAGTGGAAGTGAAATAGCGAATGAATTAGGTGAAAATTGTATATTCATTGAGTGTGACGTTAGTAAAGAAAATGAGGTTATTAACCTTGTTCAAGAAACCGTTAAAACTTTTGGTAAAGTAGATATCTTAGTGGCCAATGCAGGAATTGGTGTAGGAGGAGAACTTCATCAATTAAATTTAGATAGTTGGAACAAAATTATGGATGTTAATTTAACCGGAGTATTTTTAACAAACAAGTATGCAATAAAAGAAATGTTAAAGCAAGGTAGTGGTTCTATTATAAACATGTCCTCTATTCTTGGAATAGTTGGAAATGCTGGCGCAGCAGCTTATAGTGCTTCAAAAAGTGGTGTTGTAAATTTAACTAAATCAGCAGCATTAGAATATAGTAAAAAAGGAATTAGAGTCAATGCTATTGCTCCAGCTTATATAAAAACTCCGATGATAGAAGATTTGCCTGAGGATGCTTTGGTACCTCTTCACCCAATAGGAAGATTAGGTTATGATTATGAGGTAGCTAAAGCTGTTACATTCTTAGCTTCAGATGATGCTTCATTTATTACAGGAATAAACTTACCAGTTGATGGCGGATATACCGCACAATAAGTTTGTGTAAAGAAAGTAAAACGGTTTGCATAATGTTGTAAACTGTTTTTAAATGCATTGTAAAGCGGATGTGTATATTTTATAATTTATGTATAGGATTGTATCTGGAAAGGAGTAAGAAAATGAGTAGAAAATTAAAACTTTTACTTTTGTTGTTCTCATTATCGACTACTGTTTTTCTTATGAACCATACATATTCCAGATATGTAGCGACCAGTACTAATAACATTGAGGCTGGGTTTGCGAAATGGCAAATATTAATCAACAATGAAGATATAACTGCACAAAGTAATTCCACTATTGAGTTTTCTCCAGTTATAGATGAGAGTGAGTTTGTTCGCGAAGGAAAAATTGCGCCTTCTTCTAAAGGGTATTTTGATATTGAGATAGATGCTACTAATAGCGATGTAGCATTTAATTACAAAATCAACCTAGAGGTTTTAAACGAAGACCTACCAGATTTTATAATATCTAAATATGCAATTATTGCAAGTGATTATAATTATGAGGATCCGTTAGATTTAATTACGATTAATGATAAGACCATTAGTGGAGATATAAGTGTCGCTGAATTAGATTCAATCTTTACTATTAGAATATATTTTGAATGGATTAACGACGAATTTAAAACAATGACAGATGAAGAACAGACATCTATTGGTATATTAGCTATAGATGATTATGAACTAAACATCGAAGCCAATATAAGCTTCGAACAAATTTTTAATTAAATATCAACATCGATATAAATTAAAACAACGCTTCTCTCCCTTTGCGTTGTTTTATTTTTGTGCAATAATAATTGGTATTACATTACAATTGTTAGTTTTATTTATTCCTTTTAATGTTGAATATAACTGGTCTTGTTTTTGATAGGCAAAACCCTTAGTTGAATTATATTCTTCATTTATCCAGTAACATGTATCAGCGAGTAAATATGGGAAGTTATTTTTAAACTTGAAATATCCATCATATGACACTACTTTGGTTTTTAAATAATCTATTCTATTGGCGTATTTAGTAAATCCTATTAAGTCATCAGATAAACCATCTCTAATTATTGTTGAATCTATTATATCTATTGAAATTACATCTAATAAATCTTTTAATTCCAGTTTCTTAGTGTTACTTTCCCAAGTGTTAATAATATTTGTATAACTCGTATTTAAATTATAATATGTAGCCAGATTACTAAATCCACTTGGATCTGGCAATAACTTAACTTCAGTATTTGAATATTTATTAAAATAATCAATGACATAAGTTTTTAAACAGTTACTGCTTCCCTCTTCACAAAATTGGTCTATAACTGGATTATAGTAAATCACTTCGCCTAAAGTATAATTTAAATCTGGAGTATTACTTTCTCTCATTAATTGCTCAGCAGTTAATGAAATTACAACGTGAACAGAGGATTGAATTTCATAAGTCGGGTCAAGTGTTTTTTTATTTAATTCATCTTGTTGAAATAAATATGCACTATTCCCCCACTGACTATCTAACTCATCTTGATCAGAATCTAGAGGCCAGGACACCGTTACAATGAATTTAGCTTCATCACCTTTAGATAAAGCATGATTTTTTGATAAGGCAATATTTATTTTAAAAGGATAGTTATGTGAGATAACATCTTCGATAAACTCTGAATTTGTTTCTAGTTCATTTAAGAAATATTGATCATTTGAATCGCCTAGTATTCTAGCTGAGTTTATTTTATAAGTTATTTTCGCATCAGAGTCACCTAAATTTTTAACTATTATTTCTTCACTAGTTATATTCATTCCGGGATAAATATCTGTTAAAGCAATTTCTATTTCATTAGATACAGTTTGTCCGTTTTTGTTTAATTCTATTTGCCAAGCTTTAACATCAATTGTTGTTCCTATTTCAGAAAGACCACTATACGCAAACCATGCAAGAGTAACCGACATAAATGAAACGACGGTTAAAAGTATAGACATGAAATTAAAACGTAAATATGTTAGGACTTTTTTCATTTATATCCTTTCAAAATATTATACGTTTCTTCTTTTTTCTTCTTGATTTAATAAATACATTAACAATCTAGATCCGATTATTACAAAAAGAGGTATTACAATAAAAACAAAGAAACCAACTGGGGTTGTAACAACCTTATAAAGAAACGATATTACATAACTTTTATAAACTACTACACCAAATATTTGATCTTCATTTACAATTGGGTCCATGTTTTCATTTACTAAACCCTTTGCTGCAAATTCATATTTATTATTTTCATTTAAACCTTTTGCTATTACTTGGTGAGTAATAATTTTCCCTTGAACTCCACCAACTTTACCTAAATATGTTATGTTATCCCCTACTTTTATTTTAGCGGGATCTACTTTTTTAGTAATTAAAACATCCCCTACTTTATATTCGGGCTCCATACTGCCAGTTACAACAGCAAACATTCTATAATCGAAAAACGATATTTTGTTATCACTAAACCTTTGTAAAAGTACAACGGCTATAAATAAGATTAGAATTAACGATATAACTGTACTAACTACTTTAAATATTTTTTTTAATATTGTCATAATTTATTTTAGCCCTTCCTTTGATTCTTTCAAAAAATCTTCCATTGCTTCTCTAAATTTCTTTTCAATTTCACTTACTCCTGCAGTTTGTTTAACTTTTTCTTGTTCCATTTCATCAGCAATTCGTTTTAATATTTCATCTTCAGTTATATCATAACCGCTACTGCGAAGCATTTCAATAGTTCTTTTGATTTGGTTTACAATCATTAATAACCCATATTCTTTTAATTTTTCTTTTTGTTCTTTTTTTGTTTTGGAAATAGAATCCATTATATAAAAATGAGTTAAGAAAGTATCGTTTAATATATTTTGCAGTAAATTATCACCACTTGTTTCTAAACCACTTTTATTTGAAGGAGCTTCATTTTTAAGATCGTAATTTAATAAATACTGCCATAATTTACTAGCTATTTGAAAGTTTGGGTTTTTTAAAATCATATTAGTTTTTCTAACTGGAGGTATAATAAATGCAACATGGGCTTTATCTAAAGAAGTTACAAACTCACTTCTTCTCCAATCCCCAATATAATCTTTTATGTTTTTTACTCTTTTTTTAATATCTTCAATTTCTTTTTGGAAATCACTTTCTGTTTTATCCTTTGGAAGTTCATTAGCGTTTAGTTTAACTTCTATATTTATTTTTTCTTCTTTTGTTTCACTAGTTGCATAATACTCTAACTTTTTACTACTTTTTGATTCTAATTCTTCTAACGTTCTTTCCTTGTCCATAACAAATCTAAGCATGTTATCTATTAAAGTATAAATAAATCTGTTTTCATAAGTATTATAAGTGTCTTCTCTTCTTTCAATTAATATTTTAGAAGGCTGAACTTCTTGGTTTTCAGTGATCTTATCAATAAAATGAGTGTTTTTAGATAAGTTTTTAACACTGGCTACAGTAATTTTTTTGGCTTTTTCAATTTTTACTACATCTTCTTCTGTTACTAAAGACAATCTAGGATTTCTAATAATATTATCTATATATGGACATGCAAATTCAAATTCTTCTAACCAGCCTAAAGACATCGAACCACTTTCTAGTTCAGATTCGAAATACATCTCAGAATTTATATTTTTTTGAAAAATGTTGCTTTTTTCATTTAATATATTAGCAAGAGTTTTCTCCTCTTTAACCATTTATCCTCCTATACTGATTTTTTAAGTCTTTCTAAATAAGCAATGCATTCTTTCATCGCGCCATTTCCAAACTCTTTATTTAAGTAAGCTATAAATGGATCTACTTCATCCCTAATTAGGTTTATATTTAATTGATCGAATTTTCTTAATATCTTTTTAGATATGAAATAATCTATCGCTGCTATTTCCTCCCCACCAGAACTTACATATACTGGCGTAAATACATTCAGTTGTTTCATAATTCTATTACCAAAAGCAACTCTAAAGTGTTTTATAACATACTCTTCCATTGCTTTTACTTTATCCATATTAGCTGGGTTTATCTTTTGTTTTTCTTCAGCTTCTTTAAACAGATTCTCTAAATAACTTGAATTAATACTCATCGCTTCTTGTTCTTTTGCTTTGAATGGATCAATTCTAGAATCAATGTCTATTGGCATTGCTCTATCGTAAACTTTATCCGTAACCATGAACGTTGAGTCGTCGTTATTAATTGTTCCAATGTACCATAAGTTTTCTGGAAGTCTTAGTTTACCGCTATCTATACGTTTAGGGTCTTCAGGCCATCCACTACTTACTATTTCAATAATCCATTCACTTCTTGATGGCATTTCATATATCGAAAGCATTTCTGCAAAGTAATATTCCACACGAGCTATATTCATCTCATCTAGAATTATTGTATGAACATCATCTGTAAATCCTGCTCTATATAATTCTGCTAAAACATCAGACTCATTAAATTTTTTGGTAAACTCGTTAAAGTAACCTAAAAGTTCAGTTTTATCTCTCCATGAAGGCTCAACAGATGCGATTGTTGAAGGATTATTAACAAATCTACCCCAAGCATAAGCAAGAGATGTTTTACCCGTTCCAGATATACCTTGTAGGATGATTAATTTACCACAAGCTAAACCTGCTACAAACGGTCTTAAAATATCATAATCATAATAAAGTCTTAACTGACTTGCTGAAAAATTTCTGAAATTTTCAATTAAATCTTTTAATGTAAAATCATTTCCATATTTTTTTAATTTGTAATCTTTATATTCTAAGTCTAGGCGATGTAGTTTTGAGAATCTAATATTTGCATCATCTATCTCGCCTTCTTCTTCATCACCAGTTTCTTCCATTATGCCATCTTCATTTGGTCTTAAACCAAGCTGAGATACTTTCATAGCCATAATATCATCTTTTTCTCTAATTAATTTTTCTACTTGATCATTTAAATCCGCTACTTCATTTAATAAATCCTCTTCAGAATATTTACTTCCTGCTAATTTAAATAATTTTCTAATTCCAAATACAGCAAGAATAATTAACGAAATAACAATAATTATAATAACAAAAATAGTTATTCCAACTAAAATCCATTCACCCGTTTTAAACATTCCTACATAACTATTTATTATTTTTTTATAATCAGGGATATAAAACATTTGAATAAAACCATTTCCAATACCTCTAAAAATAGTTAATACACCATCAAAGAATACAGAAACAAACTCATAGAAAAACCTAACAAAAGTACTCATCTTTAATCACCTTGTATCCCTTTTATATCATTCATAATATCTTCGTTTATAACGTTGCCTTTATAATCTGCAGTTATATATTTATCTAATATTTTTTTAGTTTTACTGTTTGTAAAAATGTAGCTGCACATATAAATATCTTTACGGTCTTTTTTATATATATTATCTATGCCCTCTAACATTAAAGCAAACCTATAACCGTCTTTGGTTAAGTCCTTAATTACTTTATTATTTGAAACTAAGTCTTCTAAATCAATCGCTGCTATTATGTTTTTCTTAGCATATTCGTTATTAAATAAGTTGAAAAGCCTTTTAATCTTTTTTTCTTTTTTATATAACGATGAAGGTATATAAATAATATATTCTTTATTATAATTTAAACACAATATATCCCTAGCTAGTTGTTTAGTCAGTAATGTAATAGCTATTTCTAATTTATCCTCAGCTATAATACCTTCTTGATATGTTTTATCAATAATATAATCACTAAATACTTTACTAAAAGTTATATTATGAGCAAGTCTTGTAATATATTTATTTCTTCTAGTTCTTAACTCTGCTATTTCAAGCTCAAATGTTGGAGGAGTTACTTTATTAAAGTATTCATTTAATAAAGTGTTATATTTTATTTTAATAGCTAAAACATCTTTTGCTAACAACTCTAAATTTTCATCTGGATTATATTTCGAAAGTTCGTTAATGAAAAACTCTTTCTTTCTTTTTTCTTCTTTAATTGTAATAAAAGCATTATCTAATGTTGATATTAACTCAAAATTATTATTAAATGTTTCAAATATTCTTTGATCAGTATCTTTATCTTTAATACTTTTTAAAAACATTTCATGAACTTTTTTCATTCTAATTAAGTTGTTTTTACCACCATAATTAATATCTAAAGTATCAAAAGTGTTATAGTATAACCCTTTAGCATAAACAGTTGCGTAAATTCTTTTATATTTTGATGTTTTTACAATGCTTAGTTGATTATTATTTAAAACATCCATTAATTCAATTATTTCATCAGTCTTTAAAGACACTAATAATTCTATATCGTTATTTACATTTCTTGTGATTTTCGCTTTTTCTTTTAATGACTTTTCAATAGGCTCGATATCTTCTTCTTCAATGTCCTCTACAATCATAGTATTTTGAATAGGTTGTTTTACTTCCTCTACCGTGATATCTACTAAAGTGTTTTCTAATTCAGTAGAATCCACAGATATTACTCTAAACATTCTCGTTTGCTCAAGATTATCATCAATATCTTCAATAATAGGTTCTTCGGGTGTTTCTGATACTTCTATTTCTTGTAACTGATTTTGTTCATTAACTTCAATTTTTCTAAAAAGCACAGTTTCTTCTAAATTAGTATTTTCATCCACAACTAAAACTGGTTCTTTATCAACTTCTAATTGAGGCTCTTCTATAAGTGGTGTTGCCTTTTCTAGTTTTTTAACATCTTTTTTCTTTTTATCTTTTCTTCTAGAGCTTTTTGTAAAAGTATTAAATAAAATGATAGTTATTATTAAAGAAATTAAAACATATGGATTAAACAAAGTATTTTTTATTACTCCAAAATGTGGAATGATTACTACTACTTTACCAATAACCTGATCAACATCAATCGGATCATCTTTAGCATTATTAGCGTCCCCTCTAGTTACATAAGTGTTCTTATAAGCCTCTACTACTCTATGAGTAATAACATCTTTACCTAAATTATAAGATATAATATCATTTGTTTTTATGTCTTTTGTAATTTTTACAATAACAAAATCGCCTGCATTAATAGCTTTTTCCATGCTACCAGTTTTTACCTCAAAAGTTGCATAACCAAATACATTGTTGTAATTAGCTTTTGTAATTTTAGATTGAATTGTAGTAAAAAGAGTCACTATAAAAAATATAGTAAATAGTACTATTAAAATATTTAAAATTATGTTAATTATCTTTTCAACTAATCTGTTTTCCAATATTCTTTTTATCACTCTAGGCTACCTTCTATCATATATAAATATTATCATAATCTAGGCTTTTTGACAATTAAAACGGCCAAATAAAAAACGCTTAAAAGCGTTTTAAAATTCATTATTCATGCTTGCCATATCTTATTTCAACAATTAATGCATATATCTGATAAATAAATATTAAGAAACATGGTATTAAAACTATAAACAAGAACCCCATAGTTGAACCTATTACAGAAAGTATTGTACCTAATGTTGGTATATTTTTAGTAGCTTCTCCAATTATATATTTATCTTTAAAGTAGCCACCATTTTCTAATTTAATTCTTCTTTCGTCAAGGTCAATTTCTCCGATTTTTCCAATATCTATGTTAACGCTATTATCTTCTTCTACAACGTATACAAATATCTCATCACCTAGTGCAAAATCTTTTAAAGCTTTACCTTCAACTATGATTAAATTGCCTTTTTTATATTCATCTATAGCTAATTTACTATTAACCATAACTAAAGAAGTATCTCCAAACTGTGTTACACCATAATCATTACGATAAATTAAAGTTAGTGCCATAATAGTTGCAAAGGTAAAAAATGCTAAAACTAATGCACCAACAAAAATATTTTTTATTATTTTTACAAATTTCATATTTTCTCCTAGCCTTAATATAGCATATTAAGAAATCTACTTCAAACTTATTATTACGAACATGTCATATTTTCGTTAAGTGAAAAATCTTCTGTTTTTATCTTTATGGTTGTATAAAAATCCAAGCTAATTGAAGATTTTGGTGGTATTGAGAAAGTTAAACTATTTATGTTATTTAATTCATCAACATCATAACTAGTGATTTCATTTTTTGCGTAATCAACTCTAAATTCATTCCACGATAATGTAAGGCATTTATCTGTGTTATAACTATTTATAATATTTAATGTTTGTTTATAACTATCTTCAATTAAATTTAATTTGATCCCTTCTTCTTCTGGATCATCAACACTTAGTTTAAACTCTCCTTTTAAACTTGTTTTATATGGTTTTATTGACTCAACTTCAATTAATACCTCAAGATATTCAACTTCTTCGTTTAAAAGTTCTATTTCAAAATATTGATCTTTTTTATTTGGTTCGATAATCCAGTCATATCCGTTAATATCACAATTTATTTTATTATATTCTTCAACCTCAATGCCGTCATTAGTGTTGTTTTGACAATATTGCAACGAATTTAATGACGATGTTATTTTATTTTTATCTGTTCCGTTTATCGTACAAGTTGCATCAGAGGAAGAAACATTAATAATACTGCATTTAACTTCATATTCTATATCACTTCTTGTTATAAGATCTATGTTTTGATAATTTTTTATATTAAAATATACTTTGTTTTTATCCCAAAAAGTATCTACGTTTGTTAATGTTTCACCACTTAATTGATCACTTGTAAAATAAAAACTTTTGCTTTTTATTCCATATTCCCAAACTTTATTATAAACATATCCACTTAAAGTTAGGCCTGTAGAAAATACCACAATTATAATAATAAATATTAATAAAAACTTTTGCTTTTTCATGA
>CAZBGT010000011.1:0-10277 GCA_964491615.1 uncultured Muribaculaceae bacterium | reverse complement strand
AAGATAAATTAAAAAAGGGCATGAAAGTTTTAGTACCTTTTAATACTAAAGAAGTTTTTGGGTTTCTATTAAACATAGTTGATGAAACGGATTATAAAAACGAATTGTTGGATATAGTAAGTATCGTTAATGAAGATATTATTTTAAATGAAGAATTGCTTTCCCTTGGAAAACACATAAGTAAAACCACCTTAGCTCCAATGATAAGTGTATATAATAGTATGTTTCCACCATCATTAAAAGTTAAAAATGTAAAAACCAATTATAATTTATATGAAACATTTTACTCTTTAAATAAACCTGCTTTAGAAGTGGATGAATATATTTTAAAAAATAAATCTGCAAAAAGGCAAATTGATATATTAAATACATTAAAGAAAAAAGATTTGGTTTCTAAGAATGATTTAAATTATCCTAGTAGTTTAAAAATTCTTTTAGAAAAAGGTTTAATAAAAGAGACTAAAAAAAGAATATATCGTTTAGGTAACCAAGAAAAAGAAAAAGATAATATTGTTTTAACAAAAGATCAAGAATATATTGTAAATAATTTAGAATTAAATAATTACAATGTTAATTTATTATATGGCGTAACAGGATCTGGTAAAACAGAGGTTTATATAAATTTAATTAAAAAGGTTTTAGAAAATAATAAAACCGCTTTAATGTTAGTTCCTGAAATTAGCTTAACAATGCAAATAGTAAAAAGATTTTATGATAAATTCGGAGATAAAGTAGCTATATTTCACAGTGCATTATCCGATGGAGAAAAGCACGATGAATACTTAAAAATAATTAAAGGAAAAGTAAAGATAGTAGTAGGTACACGCTCAGCGGTATTTACTCCACTTAAAAACATAGGAATAATTATAATTGATGAAGAACATTCAAGTACTTATAAGCAAGAAACTACCCCTAAATATAACGCAATAGATGTTGCTAAAGAAAGATGTAGTTATCATAATGCTCCTCTTTTATTAGGTAGCGCTACACCTAGTATGGAAAGTATGGCTAGAGCTATAACTAAAAGATACAATTTATATACAATAGAAAAAAGGGTAAACAAATCTGTGTTACCTAAAGTAGTTATAATAGATAAAGAAAAAGAGATAAAATCCAAATTTTTCTTCTTTAGTAATTATTTGAAAGAAAGATTAAATGAAGTAATAAATAATAACGAACAAGCTATAATACTTTTAAACAGAAGAGGGTATTCTACTTTTGTGAGTTGTTCTAACTGTGGATATACTTATAAATGTCCAAATTGCGACATAACTCTTACTTATCATAAAAGTACTAACAATTTAATTTGTCATTATTGTTCTTATTTAAAAAAGAAAGAAGACTTATGTCCTGAATGTAAAAACGACAGTTTAACATACTTAGGTTTAGGTACTGAAAAATTAGAAACTATTTTAAACAAAGAAATAAAGAACGCCAAAATTTTAAGGATGGATCAAGATACTACTACAAAAAAGGGAAGTCATGACAAGTTAATAACGAGTTTTAAGAATAATGAATATAATATATTATTAGGAACTCAAATGATTAGTAAAGGACTAGATTTTGATAATGTTACTTTAGTAGCGGTTATTAATGCAGATAACTCACTAAATATTCCTGATTTTAGGGCTAATGAAAATACTTTTTCTTTACTTAACCAAACGGCAGGAAGATCTGGAAGAAGGGAAAAACAAGGTGAGGTTATAATAGAAACCTTTAATCCAGAATTAAATATTTTTAAACATATTAAAAATAACGATTACCTAAATTTTTTCAAAGAAGAACTAGATTTTAGAAAAAAATTAAAATATCCTCCTTTTTATAATTTAATTAGTATAAAAGTAATTTCTAAAGATTATCATAATGCATTATCTAATTCACAGGAGGTTATTAAATATTTAAAAACCAAATTCGATAATACTCATATTATACTTGGGCCTACCACACACAGCTTATTTAAGTTAAAAAACGAATATCGTTTTCAAATTATCATAAAATATAAAAACAATGAAAATATATATAAAATATTAAAAGATACTGAAGTAAAATTTAGCAAAACAAATTTACGACTTGACATTGACACTACTCCTTTAACAATATAATTGCTAAAAGAGTGGGTGTTTTGTTATAATTTAAATAGGAGATAGTATGTATAGTTATATAATCGGAGAAATCAAGTTCACTAAAAATAATTATATTGTTTTAGAAAACAACAATGTGGGTTATAAGATATATGTTGCAAATCCATTTAGTTATGAAGTAAGTAACACTTATCAAGTATATTTATACAACCATGTAAGGGAAGATGAAAATTCTTTATATGGTTTTAAAGATTATGAAGAGTTAAATTTGTTTATGAAATTAATTGATGTAAAAGGGGTAGGTCCTAAAACAGCATTACCATTTTTAGCAACAGGTTCAGTAGCGGGCATAATAGATGCAATTAATAGAGAAAATATTTTGTACTTAACAAAATTTCCTAAAATTGGAGAAAAAACTGCTAAACAAATTATCTTAGATTTAAAGGGTAAATTAAAAACAGATTCTAATATATTAGTTAATGATGTTGAAGAAGATTTAATTAATGTATTAGAAAATTTAGGTTACAAGTTAAGCGAGATTAAAAAAATAATTAGTAATATAGATAAAACTTTAAAGTTAGAAGAACAAATAAAAGAAGCTTTAAAGTTATTAATGAGGTAGATATGAATAAAAAAGGTTTTACACTAACAGAGCTATTAGCCACTATGGTTATTATAGGGATAGTAACTTCTATTGCAGCTGGTGGAATAATGGTTATATCAAATAACATTAAAAAAAGTATGTTAAGTACTAAAAAGTCTTTTATTTTAACCGGAGCGGTTGAATATGGCCAAGAAAACAGAATACATTTGAATGAAGCTAATTGTCCTAGTAGTGTTGCTCATACTAGATGTAATGTTGTGACGATTGGACAACTTCAAGAAAATTATTTAGAAGCTAATGAAAAATGTGAAGGCGATGTGTGGTGTTTTAAAAATAATGTAACTAATAAAAATATGAATAATGATGAAATATTAGTTTATATTCAAAACAGTAGAGTTTATGCAGAATTTTATAGTAATCCAAGTGATACACCTTAAAGATTGAAAGGATGGTCAATAGACCATTTTTTATTTGCAATGTTTACAACACTTTTTAACATGTTATAATTAAATAGAGGTTGATATACTTAATGAAAATTGGTTTTGATGTAGATAATGTAATTGTAGATAACACGCAGGTTATTCCTAAATATTTTGAAAAGTTTTCAAAAGCAAAGGGTTATCAATATTTTGAAAGAAGTTATTTAAATTTACCCCCTGAGGATAAGCAAGAATTTTTTGATGCATATTTACTAACAATTTTTAAGGAAACCCCTTTATTCGATGGAGTTAAAGAAGTATTTGATTATCTAAATAAAAAAGGTCATGAAATATATATTATAACTAGAAGAGGTTACGAGGAAGATATGGCTTGTACTGATGTAACAATTGATTATTTAAAAAAACACAACCTAAATTATAAAGAAATACACTTTTGTGTGACAGAAAAAGGCAAATTGTGCAAAAAATTAGGGGTAAACTTACTTTTTGATGACCGAGATTATAATTTATATGATTGTAAAAAACATGGTATAAAAGGTGTTAAATTTGGAAGAGAGAAAATGCCTGAATTTGATCATGTAAATAACTGGAAAGAGATATTGAAATATATAAAAAAGGAGGGTTATTAATGAATGAACAAATAGATAAAGACTATGAAGAAACTATTAGACCCAGTAAGTTTGAAGAATATATCGGTCAAAACGAAATAAAAGAAAACTTAAAGGTTTTTATAAAAGCTGCACTAATGAGAAATGAGTCGTTAGATCATGTGTTATTATATGGTCCTCCTGGGTTAGGTAAAACTACTTTAGCTCATATTATTGCAAACGAAATGGGAGCTAATATTAAAACCGCTACCGGTCCATCAATTGAAAAAACAGGGGACTTAGCTGCAATTTTGTCTTCTTTAGAACCAGGAGATGTTTTATTTATTGATGAAATTCACAGAATGCCTTCTTTTATTGAAGAAGTATTATATCCTGCAATGGAAGATTATCATTTAGATTTAATTATGAGTAATGAGGGTGGGAGTAAAAGTGTTAGATTACCTTTACCACCATTTACTTTAGTTGGAGCAACTACTAGAGCAGGAGATTTAACGAGTCCTTTACGTGATAGGTTTGGAATTGTAAATAAATTAGAATATTATACTACAGATGAATTAAGCCAGATAGTAAAAAGAACTTCAAAAGTTTTGGACACTAACATTGATAATTCAGCAGCGAAAGAAATAGCTTTAAGAAGTAGAAAAACTCCAAGAATAGCAAATAGATTATTTAAAAGAGTAAGAGATTTTTCGATGGTTATAGGAACCGGAGAAATTGATTTGGACATAACCGTTGAATCTTTAAAAAAATTAAATGTAGATAAATATGGTCTTGATAGTATTGACAAAGAGTATTTAGAGGCTTTAATAAATAGATTTAATGGAGGACCTGTTGGGATTGAAACAATATCCTCATCTATAGGTGAAGAAGTAACAACCATTGAGGATGTTATAGAACCTTTTTTACTTCAAGAAGGTTTTATAAAAAGAACGAAAAGAGGGAGAGTTGTTACTGAAAAAGCATATAAACATCTAGGTATTAATTATAATAAAGGACTATTTGAGGACTAATATGATAGTAGACGGCAATAAATTAAGTGATGAAATCATTTTAAGCTTGGCAAAAAAATTAAATAACACTAATCTTGCATTAGCGGTTATTTTAATTGGGGATGACGAAGCTAGTAAAATTTATGTAAGTAAAAAAGAACAAATGGCTAAAAAATTAGGAATTAATTTTAAATTGCATTTATTAAAGAAAAACACAAAAGAAGATGAAGTTATAAAGTTAATAGAAAAATTAAATAAAGATAAGTCAATTAATGGAATTATTTTACAAAGTCCTACACCAACACATATAAACTTTTTGAACTGTGTTTCTAAAATAGATTTAAATAAAGATGTCGATGCTTTAAATATTGAAAGTACATATAATAATTATCACAATATTAACTCCATTATCCCTTGTACAGTAAAGGGGGTAATGTATATTTTTAAATATTATAATATTGATTTAAGTGGTAAAGAAATAGCAGTGGTAGGTAAAGGTAACTTAGTTGGAAAACCTCTTATTCATACTTTGTTAAGTAAAGGAGCTACGGTGACTATTTGTCATTCTAGAACACTTAATTTAAAAAACATATTAAAAACTAAAGATATAATTATTAGTGCTGTTGGTAAACCTAATTTAATAAAAAAAGATATGGTTAAAAAAGGTTCAATAGTAATAGACGTTGGAATTAGTAAAATTAATAACAAGGTAGTGGGAGATGTAGATTACAAAAATGTTAGTAAAAAAACGAAACTGATTTCTAAAACTCCAGGAGGAGTAGGACCTTTAACTGTTGCAATGATTTTTGATAATTTATATGAATTGAGTAAGGAGAGATAAAATGGATAAAATATTAAAAGAGGCTTTAAAAAAGGAAACAAAAAGACAAATAGAAAATATAGAATTAATTGCATCAGAAAACTTCGTATCAAAAGCTATATTGGAGTTACAGGGAAGTATTTTAACAAATAAATATGCAGAAGGATACCCTGGAAAAAGGTATTATGGAGGCTGCGAGTATGTTGATATATTTGAACAAAAAGCAATAGATTATGCAAAAGAATTATTTAAAGTAAAATTTGTAAATGTTCAGGCTCACTCTGGATCCAGTGCTAATATGGCTGTATATAGAGCGTTAATTAATCACGGTGATAAAGTATTAGGAATGGATTTATCTAATGGTGGGCATTTAACTCATGGACATAAAATGTCTTTTAGTGGAATAGATTATGAAATAGTTTCATATTCATTAGATCCTGTAACAGAAGAGTTAGATTATGAAGAAATAAGAAAAATTGCATTAAAAGAAAAGCCGAAAATGATTATAGCTGGGGCTAGTGCTTATTCAAAAGAAATAGATTTTAAAAAGTTTAGAGAAATTGCTGATGAAGTAGGAGCATATTTAATGGTAGATATGGCCCATATTGCAGGATTAGTTGCAGCAGGGGTACATAATTCACCTATTGATTATGCAGATGTAGTAACCTCTACAACACATAAAACTTTAAGAGGACCTCGTGGAGGACTTATTTTAACTAATAATGAAGAGTTAGCTAAAAAGATTGATAAAATAGTTTTTCCTGGTATTCAAGGAGGACCATTAATGCATGTAATCGCAGGAAAGGCACAATGTTTTTATGAAGCATTGCAACCAGAATTTAAAACATATATAAAAAATGTTGTAAATAATTCTAAAAAATTTGCAAATGAATTTATTAATTTAGGTTATAAAGTAGTTAGTAAAGGTACTGATAATCATTTGTTTTTACTAGATGTTTATTCTAAAACCGGTTTAACTGGAAAAGAAGCTGAAGAAATTTTAGATAAGATAAATATTACTGTAAACAAAAATAGTATTTTAAATGATACTTTATCTCCCGCTATTACTAGTGGAATAAGATTAGGAACCGCAGCAATGACTACAAAAGGTTTTAGTGAAAAAGATTTTATTAAAGTAGCAAATATTATTAATGAGGCTTTAATAAATAAAGATGATAAAACCAAATTAAAAAAATTAAAAGAAGAAGTTATAAAAATAACTAGTTAGGAGAAATATGGCTAAATTTGACAAAGTTTATATTGATTTATGTAAAGAAATCCTTGAAAAAGGTACAAAAGTAAAAAATAGAACAGGAATAGATTCATATAAGATTCCATTTAAGTCTTTTGAATTTGATTTAAATGATGAACTACCTATTTTAACATCAAAATTTGTAGCGTTTAAGTTTTCTGTTTTAGAAATGTTTTGGTTTTATCAAGCACAATCCAATGATGTAAGATGGCTACAAGAACGTGGCGTTACTATATGGGATGAATGGCAAATTGATAAAGACGGTAATTATCAAAATCGTAAATTTGATAAAAAGTATGCTTATACTATTGGGACAGCTTATGGATATGTTGTAAATAAATATAAGTTGATTGATAAACTTTTAGATAATTTGAAAAACAATCCAACTAATAGAAGAATGGTTTTATCTCTTTGGGATGAATCACTTTTAGAAACTGCAGTTCTTCCTTCATGTGTGTGGAATACAATGTGGGACGTTACTGATGGAAAATTAAATTGTGTTGTTTCAGTTAGAAGTAATGATGTACCTTTAGGAATGCCTTTTAATATTTTACAATATTCAGTAATGACACATCTTTTAGCGCAAGTAACTAATTTAAAAGTTGGAAAATTGTATTATAATGCAAAAGATTTACATATATATGAAAATCAGGTCGAAGGAATTAAAGAACAAATAAAAAGATATGAAACTATGGAGGACTATCCTGCACCTAAGTTATGGATTAATGAAAAAATTAAAAATTTTTATGATTTTGATAATTCAAAAGAGTTAAAAGATATAGCTTTAATTGATTATAAACACCATGGAAGAATTAAAATGGATGTGGCAGTATGATTAGTATGATTGCCGCAGTAGGTAAAAATAATGAATTAGGTTATAAAAACGACCTTATTTGGCATTTACCTGGAGATTTAAAGTTTTTTAAAGAAACTACACTAAATCATAAAGTTTTTATGGGTTATTTTACTTATTTATCTTTACCGTTTAAATTACCCAATAGAGATAATTTTGTTTTCACTGATCCACAATTTGGAGAGGCTAATTTAAAAACTGGTTTCATTGAAACAAATTTCGAAGAAGTTTTAGAAAAATATTTAGATAGTGAAGAAGAAGTATTTATAATTGGTGGAGCTTATACTTATGAGTATTTTTTAAAGTATGCAAAAAGAATTTACTTAACTAAAATAGATGATTCAAAAAATGCTGATGTATATTTTCCTAAAATGGATTGTTCATTATATAATGAAACATTATTAAAAACTGGTAGTGATAATTCAATAAACTATAAACACTATTTATATGAAAGAAAAAATGAAATTAAGTGATTTTGATTATAATTTACCTACCCATTTAATAGCACAAAGACCTCTTGATAAAAGAAGTTCTTCAAAATTATTAGTGATGGATAAAGTTAGTGGTAAACTCACTGATACTTTTTTTAATGAAGTGGTTAATTATTTTAATAAAGGAGACGTTTTAGTTTTAAATGATTCTAAAGTTATACCAGCTAGATTACATGGATTAAAAAAAGATACTTTAGCTAAGGTAGAAGTATTTTTATTAAATGAAGTAAGTAAAGATAGATGGCTATGTTTAGCAAAACCGATGAAAAGATTAAAAGTTGGTAATGAAATAAATTTTAGTAATGTTTTAACTGGAAAAGTTGTCGATAAATTTGAAGATAAATTATTGGTTGAGTTTTTTTATGAAGGAATATTTTTAGAGATATTAGAACAAATTGGTCTTATGCCGCTTCCTCCATATATAAAAGAGACTTTAGAAAAAAAAGATAGATATCAAACTGTGTATGCAAAACATTTAGGTTCTAGTGCTGCTCCCACAGCAGGGCTTCATTTTACTGGGGAACTTTTAAATAAGTTAAAAGAAAAAGGAGTAGAGATATTATATATTACTTTACATGTAGGAATAGGTACTTTTAAACCAGTTATGGAAGAAGATATTACTAAACATATTATGCACGAAGAATACTTTAGTATTTCAGCAGAAACTGCAGAAAAATTAAATAAAGCATTCATTAACAAGAAAAAAATATTTGCTACAGGCACTACTTCAGTAAGGGTTTTAGAAACTGTTTTTAATAAGTATAATAAATTTAAAAAATGTAGTGAATCTACGGATATATTTATATATCCAGGTTATGAGTTTAAAGTTATTGATGGATTAATAACGAATTTTCATTTACCTAAAAGCACACTTTTAATGTTAGTGAGTGCTTTTACTGATTTGGAATATATAAAAAAAGCATATATTCACGCAATTGAAAAAGAATATAGATTTTTTTCTTTTGGCGACGCAATGCTTATACATAAGGAGAAGTAATGTTTGAATTTAAATTAAAATATACAAGTGATGAAACTGATGCGAGATTAGGAGAAATTATATATAACAACAAAGTTTATGAAACTCCAATGTTTATGCCAGTTGGAACTCAAGCAACTGTAAAAACATTATCACCAGAAGAAATAAAACAAGTAGGATCAGGAATAATTTTAGCAAACACTTATCATTTGTGGCTTAGACCAGGTGATGAAATAATTAAAGAAGCTGGAGGCTTACATAAGTTTATGAACTATGATGGGCCTATTTTAACTGATAGCGGAGGCTTTCAAGTTTTTTCTTTAGCTAAACCAAAAGATATTACAGAAGAAGGTGTCGTGTTTAAAAGTCATTTGACTGGAGAAAGATTGTTTTTAACTCCGGAAAAAAGTATTGAAATACAACAAAATTTAAACGCAGATATTATTATGAGTTTTGATGAATGTGTTGCATATCCTTGTTCTAAAGAATATATGCAAAAAAGTGTTGAGAGAACTTTAAGATGGGCGAAACGTGGAAAAGATGTATTTAAAAAAACTAATCAACTATTATTTGGTATAGTTCAAGGCGGAGAATATGATGATTTAAGAAAATATTCTTGTGAAGAATTAATAAAGATAGGTTTTGATGGATACGCCATAGGAGGAACAAGCGTTGGAGAACCAAAAGATGTAATGTATAAAATGGTTGAAGATTCAACCAAATACCTTCCAAAAGAAAAATTAAGATATTTAATGGGTGTAGGAGATCCCATTGATTTAATTGAAAATGTAATTAGAGGAGTGGATATTTTTGATTGTGTTGCTCCAACCCGTTTAGCAAGACATGGTCATTTATATACAAAATATGGTAAAATAAATATTAAGAATAGTAAATACAAAAACGACTTTTCGAAATTAGATGAATCTTGTGATTGCTACTCATGTAAAAACTATACTAAAGCATATATAAGACATTTAATTAATGCGAAAGAAACCCTAGGAGCAAGACTATTGTCTATTCATAACATTTATTATTTACATAATTTAATGAAAGATATTAGAATTAATATAAAAAATAATTCTTTACATGAATTTAAAAAGCAGTTTATTAAAAATTATTATGAAAAAGATAAATAATAGTGTCATTATAACTACAACAATCTT
>CAZBGT010000010.1:0-10996 GCA_964491615.1 uncultured Muribaculaceae bacterium | reverse complement strand
TACTTTATTAAAGATGTTTTATTAGACTTTTTAAATATTAATTTTTGATTAATTTTAAAATTATAAAATGATGAGAATATTCTTGCAATTACAGTAGCGCTCATAATACTTATATTAAATAACATCAATGTTGCAAATAAAAGTATATCTACTAAAAACGAACTTACTGAAGCAATTATATATTTAAAAAATAATTTATAAATAATTATAGAGTCCTTTACTGGATTAAAATGAGAACTAACATTACCATCTATGTAAATTGTTTTTATATCTACTTCTTTAATAGGTATTTCTAATTCCTTACAAAGGATCAACATATTAGTTTCAAATTCATATCTTTCTCCAGAAGTTTTTAAAAAAGTTGGCATTAACTTTTTACTATAGCCTCTTAAACCTGTTTGAGTATCTTTTAAACTAAGACCTATAAATAATTGAAATACAGATTTAGTAATTTTATTACCTAATCTACTTTTCAATGGAATTCCTTCCTTATCAAAATCTCTAGAACCAAGTATTAAACTATTTGGATATTTTAATGTTTCATTAGAAACGTTTTTAATGTCTTCAATAGCATGTTGAGCATCGCAATCCGCTACTACAGCACCTTTAAAATCTTTTATTTCTTCTAAAAGATAATTAAAAGCTGTTTTCATCGCTCTACCTTTTCCTTGGTTAACGTGATGAGTTAACACAATATGTTTATTAAATTTTTTAAAGAAATTCTCATGTTTAGGATCACTACCATCATTTATAATGATGATATTTTTAAATTCTTTTTCTAATTCAGAAATAAACTTAGTGGTTATTTCTTCGATAGGGTTATAAATAGGTATTATTACATATATATCTTTCATATTACTCTCCTACAAAATGTAGATCTACAAATCTCCAGCCATTATCATATAAGAAGAAAAATCTATCATTTAATTTATCAACTTGTGGACGTTTTGCCATACCAATTATTAAGTTTTTTTCTAATTTAACTAAACAAGAAAATGCTTTATCAGAATAAATATAGCAGTCGCTTACTGATGTGTTAGTGAATGTTGGATTAGCTAATGTATGAGCACTAACCATACCAAAGTCTTCGCCTTTAGACCAGTTGTAGGCTAATTTATACATTTTGTTGCCTTCAAGTAAATTAGGTTTTAAAATATTAAATCCACTTCTACCAGATAAATCTTTTGTTAAATTTAAACTCCACTTTTTAGCAAATTCTAAAACATCAAAGTTTTCTATAATTTCATTTTCGTAATCATCTGTTTTATAAAATTCGTTACTATAAATAATGTTGTCTTCTTTTTTATATTCAACTAATTCATTTCTATTATTATAAATTTCAATTACAGGTTCTTTTATTAAATTAGTTAATTCATAAATATAATTTTTGGGATATAATTCATGTTCAATATCTTCGAAAATTTCATTTATTGCTTCTTCTTTAGGTTCAGCATAATCTTTTCCATCAACTTTTAAAGTAAACGTTGAAGGTATTTCTACTGTATAAAAATACACTCCATTTTCTGATAAAGGTTTTATTTCCTTAACGCTTAAAATATTATAACTTAATATTTTCAATTTAGTTATTTTCTTACCTTCTTTTAATTCGACGTTAAAAAGAGCTTTATCCCCGGCAATTATTTGATATAAATCATCTTTTTCTTTAACTGTGATTTTATTGTTTTTCAAATAATCAGTATAACCTTTGGAATGTTCAGTTTTTACTTCACCATATTTAACAGGATTTTTTTGAATATCCTTTGCTAAATTTTTAATATATACTTCTGGCTGATTACTTTCATACTCTACTAACATAAGATAAACATATGAAGTACAAAAAATAATTAAACTAGCTAATAAAGCATAATATATAATTATAAATTTTTTATATTTATTTTTCATGTTATCTTTTCTCCACTACCCACGCTGTTGGTAGTTTCCATGATGAGTTACTATAATAACCTGTTACACTAGTCATTTCATAAGCATCATCATAATACATTGCCGAAGAACTTCCTCCATCTAAATTAGCTGCATTAACCGCGCCAAACTCTTTCATTATTTTAATTAAGTCTTTCGCAGTTGCACCAAGATGAGCATCTTTTCCTCTACCGTCTGTTACTAAAATTAAAACAGCTCCATCTTCTCTTTGACCAATAGCTGTACGAGGATTTGCTCCACTTCCTCTACCATCAACTTCTCTTTCAACACCATTCATAATCAGTTTAACAAAATGGTTTTCTTTATCTGTTGTACCATCTAGCCAAGAAACAGCATCTCTTATTTTTTCGGTTTTTACAATATCTTCAATTTCTTGTTTATTTTTATTTCTTAAATCTATTATTCTAAGAAAATTGTTTTCATCAAACCCGATTAAATGAAGCCCTGATCTTAACTCATTAAATGTAACCTTGCCATCTTGGACTACTATTCCTTCTGGCCATCCACCTCTATTAACATTTCCTTGGTCATACGCACCGGCATTAACTCCAGCTAAAGCGTCTGCTCTTTTTACTAATTTATGTAACTCTTCACCTAATCCAGTTCTACTCCATGATGGAATAGTTGAAAGCTTAACTCTAGATGGATCGTTAACAATCATCATTTTAGCCGCAAACGATTTTCCTGCAACGGGGATTATTTCAACTTTATCTAAATCTTCGGTTGCTATTTCAATTAAATTCAAATCTTCTTCCACATCAAAATCTTTCATTGAATTTGCCTCAACAGCTTCTAGAATCTGCTCTGGAGAAAGAAAAACACTAGGCAAAAATTTCAAACTACCCGTTTCTAACATCGTAGTAACGAACAAACTTTTTGCATAAAATGAAATATTACTTGTAATTAATTTCAAACTAATTAATAAAATAACCACTAAGGTTACTAAAGTGATTAATATTACATGCACTACTCTAACTGCTGTTTTTAATATTTTACTTTTCATATAATCTCACAATTATATATTACCATAATAAGGGTTCGTTTGCACTACAATAGTTTGTAAAAATATACTTAAAATGAGATAATAAAATTGGTGAATAAAATGAAAAAAACAGTTATTTTTATTGGTGTGATTTTAGTACTTATTATAACTTTGTTTTTGCTTTATAATTTTCAAGAAAATGAAAAAACAAATAAATTAAATTTATTGAAAAAAGAAGAAATTATCAACAACATAGATGAAAAAGTATTAACGTTAAGAAAAGCTAAATTATATGATAAAGATCTTCAACAAATTGGTGAAGTTGGAAATAATATATTTTTAAAATTAGATATTACTGAAAAAAACGAATATTTAAAAATTAAAGACAAAGATTATTACATATATTACACTGATGTTGAAAACGCTAATGATTTTGAAGAAGATTTAAGATACCAAAAATATATTCCTTGGGATGAATCTGTAGTAACTAACGACACAACTATTTTTTATAGTGAACATGATAGTTTAGCATTTAATTTAAATGAGAGTTTAACACTTCCAATAATTATAAAAAGGGAAGATAAACTAGGTGTAGAATATAACAACCAACTTTATTTTATAAAAGAATACAAAGAAGTTATAAATATAGTTAATAGTGAATTAGAAACAAGAGATAATATAAGAACTCTAACTTACCATACAATATACGATAAAAGTAAAGGCGATGTTTGTATCTCTTCTCAAATATGTTTAGATATTAATAAGTTTGAAAATCATCTTAAATATATTGTTGACAATGATTATTTAGCTTTAACGATGGAAGAAATTGAAATGTTTGTCGATAAGGAAATAAGAATACCAAAAAATTCCATAGCTTTAACTTTAGATGATGGATTATTATTGGAAAACGCTGTTCCTTTATTAGAAAAATATAAAGTACATGCAACTTTTTTTATAATTACAAGCCAAGGAGACTTTGAAAAATATTTAGGCTCCAAATATGCAAGGTTTGAGTCTCATACTCATGATATGCATCAAAATTATAAATGTCCAAAAGCTGCAGCTAGTAGTCAAGGCGGGATGATGATATGCTGGCCTGTTGATGAAATAGTAGAAGACTTGAAAATAAGTCAAGAAAAATTAAGAGGTTCATATTATTTCGCTTATCCATTTTTTGATCATTATGGAAATGCAATTAAAGCTGTTAAAGAAGCTGGATTTAGATTAGCCTTTGTTGGAGAAAAAAGTAAACAAGGATACAGTACATATGATACTGATAGATATTTAATGTTAAGAAAAACTGTTTTCGATACACATTCAATGGATACATTTATTTCATTCTTACAATAAAAAAGAGCCTGAGCTCTTTTTTCATCTTTCAGGCGCTTGAACATATTCTTGCTCAAAATCTAAAGTTTTTATAAAACCAACCATAGTATTTCGTTCTAGTGCTGATCTTTGTTTTAAAAGTTCAGCTAAACCTTTTTCGTTTTGGTTATTTATATAATCATAAAACATATCATTGTCTTCTTTAGTTAAAATTACTGGGGCTTTATTATTTTTTAATAAGTTATTATTAAGTATTAATTTAGCCACTCTCTTGTTACCATCTTCAAAGGGATGAATTCTCATTAAACTAATACAAAATTTAGCTTCTCTTTCAAAAACATCTGGTAAAGCATCCCATATATTATAATAATTATCAATTAAAGAAAATATTTTAGGTCTAATTGTTCCAGGCGGAGCTGGTTCAAAGTCACTGCCAGATGAAACTTCTATTTTTCTATAGCCAGTAAGGTGCTTGTATTTGTTTACTCTATTTCCTAAGTGCTCGATATTAAAATGGTTTAAATCTTCTTCTAAAGTATAAAGCTCTAAAAAAGCTTCTTCTAAATTCTTAAGATCCATTTTACGAGCTTCCTCGTTTGTAAATCCTTCTATTTCAATTGAGGCATAAACAAATCTTTCAATGAAATATTCTAAATACTTTCTAAATAAATCTTCATTTTCTTTTATTTTTTCAACCATAATACCTCCTTTTAGATATAACTTATAATATATCTTCTAAATTAATTCCTTCTAAGTGAATCATTTCTTCAAACACTTCTTTAAATCTTTCTATTTCTTTTGTTTTTGAGTCTTCATAAATGTTTTTAGCATTTACTATCGCTTTATAAAAATGTTTTAAAGTAGCTTCTTTTTTATTATCGTATAGTGCATAAGTTAAAGCATTAGATACAACAGTTAAAGCTATATCTGGATATCTACTCGCTATTTCATATACTCTTTTATATTCATCAGTCATTTCAACAATAAATGCCATTATTTTTTCTATTTGAAAGGGTTCATATTTTACTTTAACCCCAGTTTTGTGTTCAAGTTTTGGAAGTGTACCCATAAGTATTTTTACAGTTGTGGGTTTATCCGCCTCTAATACATCTATTTTTTGAAATCTTCTTAAAAATGCTCTATCTCTTAAAATGTATTGTTCATATTCTTCGGTTGTTGTGGCTCCAATCATTTTAATAGTTCCACGATCTAAACCAGCTTTTAACATATTGGCGAAATCTAATCCTCCAGATTTATCAATTAAAACATGTGTTTCATCAATAAAAAGAATTATATTGCTTTTCTCACTTAATTCTTTTACTAACAAATCAACTCTATTTTCAATCTGACCTAAGTTTGACGTAGAACCAAGTAAACTAGTTATATTAATTCTAATAATCTCCCAGCCTCTTAAGGCATCTGGAACATCATTATTTTGAATTTTATAAGCTAATCCTTCAACAATAGCAGTTTTACCTATTCCTGGTTTTCCAACTAAAAGAGCGCTCTTTTCCGGAGACATTAAAGTTAAAATACACTCTTTTATTTCGTTATCTCTTGCTATTGCAGGATTTGTAATATATTCCTGTTTTGTTAGGTTTATTCCATATCTATCTAGGATACTAACATCAAGAAAATCCATATAACCACCTAATAAAATTATAACATAAAAAATAGATATCTACTTTGATATCTATTTTCTTTACATTATTAATAAAATGGCGCCTGTTGTAGGACTCGAACCTACGACCTAACGGTTAACAGCCGTGTGCTCTACCGACTGAGCTAAACAGGCACAAATTAATTATATATAAAAAAGGGCTTTAAGTCAAACCCTTTTATACTTCTTGTACAACTGCAATAATCATTGGTTTCGATTCGGTTTGGTCGTATAAAAATTTACTTAATGTTGATCTTAATTCATGTCTTATATTATTAAAATCAACGAACTTTGAATTGGTATTTTTTTCAATTACATCTCTACTAATTTCTTTAATTTCAGAAAGTAAATCATGAGAATCTTTTATATAAACAAAACCCCTTGTTGAAATCTCGGGACCTACTAAAATATTTTTAGTCTTTTTATCTATTGTTGCGCTTATTAATACTATCCCATTTTCAGAAAGCATTTCTCTATCTTTAATAACCAAATCTCCAATATCATCAGTTATATCGCCATCAATTAAAATGGAATCGACTTTTATTTTTGTGGTTTTTTCTAATAGCTTTTTATTATCAATGGTAATTTGTTCTCCATTTTGTTTTAAAATTATATTTTTAGGTTCAATCCCCAATGAATTTGCTAAGTTGGCATTCCCAACCATGTATCTATATTCTCCCCTAGCTGGAATATAATATGTAGGATTTAATAATTTAATCATTAACATTAAATCCTCACTTGATGCATGATGAATTACTGTTTTTTCCGCAGGTAAGTTTATAACATTACAACCATATTTAGATAGTTCATTTTCTAATTTTATTAAAACTTTTTCTAAGCTATCCAATCTTGGTTCTGCAATAATAACGGTATCGTCTTTTAAAAGAGTAATATATTTATCAAAGTCTTTTATTAATCTGTTTAAATGGCCAAATGGATTAGTATATTCGTTAGCCACAATTATAACTGCTTTTTCATCTTTTAAGTTTTTTAAATCTCCAATTAAATCATCATTAAATTTTAAATAACCTTCTTTTTTAGCAAAATTAACAATTCTTTGTAATTTTTTCCCCATTAAAACAACTTTACGATGTTTATTTTCTAAAGCCTTAAATATTTCTTTTATTGTATATAAATGTTCAGGCAACACTGAAATAATAACTCTCTTATCGATGTGATTAAATGCATCTTCAAAAAATTCCGTTAAATGATGCTTGGGAGATGTATGCCCTTTTCTTTCAGAAAATAAAGACTCTGTAATTAATGCTAAAACTCCTTGTTTTCCAATATAAGCTATTTTTCCTAAGTCCATATCAAACTCGTTATACATTTTAGGATCGATTATAAAATCCCCTGTATAACATATCGCCCCATCTGGAGTGTTAATTGTATACATCAATGAATCTGGAATACTATTGGAAACATTTATTGGAAAAACAGATAGTTCTTTAAAACTGATTTTTTTATTGGCATTAATTTCTATAATATTTTTAGGATTAATGCCTTCTTCTAATAACATGAATTTAGTGAATTTAGATGCATATATTTTTAAATCTGGTATTTCTTTTAATAAATCATCTACCCCACCAATGTTATCTTCATGACCATTAGTTAAAAATAACCCTTTTATTTTATCTTTGTTTTTTACTAAATAGCTAAAATCAGGAATAATATAATCTATTCCCAGTAAATTACCACTTGCATATTTTAAACCGCAGTCAAAGATAAAAATTGATTTATCAACCTCTATTACATATGAGTTTTTACCAATTTCATCTAAACCACCCAAGGCAAAAAATTTAATTTTGCTCATACTATCACCTCAATAATTCTTGTAAAGTTCAAATCTAGTAGTATTATAGCAGTTTTTAAAGCTTTTATCAATCTTTTATAAAGTTTCTTTAGTGTAAAAAAACAGATTTTTAATCTGCTTTTTTACTAGATAGAAAGGTTATTTTTTCCGCTATTACTTCGGTTATATATTTAATAACTTTATCTGGTGTTTCATATTTTCTAGTTTCTAATCTTCCCTTTACTCCAATTACATCACCACTTTTACAATATTCAGCTGTATTAGTTGCTAAAGCATTCCATAACACACACCTTATAAAGTCGGTCTCATATTGGTTATCTGAGTTTTTATAATTTCTAGTTACGGCTAAATTAAATGTCACTAACTTTTTTTCATTATCTTTTTCTTCGACTTCTAAGTCTTTAGTTAGCCTTCCAACTAATATAACATTGTTCACCATAATACCTCCTTTCATAAAAAAACTAACACTTAAGTTAGTTTTTAACAAAAGTCAGATTTATGAAATCTGTATTTTATTCCTTCAATAATCGATTTAATTCGACAGCATATTCCATGGGTAAACTTTTTTTGAATTCATCAATAAAACCTAATATTAATAACTCCTTAACCGCCTCTTCACCTAGACCTTTGCTCATTAAGTAAAATGTTTTTTCTTCACTTAACTTGGATACGGTTGCTTCATGTTCAATATACGAATTTTCGTTTTCTGTAATATTTGTCGGATAAGCGTTGGTTTTTGACACATTATCAAGCAAGATGTTTTCACAATTTACTTGAGAAAAACTATTTGTAGCGTTTTTTGTTATTTTTACTAAGCCTCTATAGTCACTTATTCCCCCATCAACGGAGATGGATTTACTTAAAATATTGCTTTTAGTGTTCTTACCTAAATGAATCATTTTAGCGCCAGCATCTAAACGTTGACCTTTTTTTGCATAAGCAATGCTGATAGAATTACCTTTAGAGTTATCGCCTTTTAAAATGCAAGACGGATATTTCATGGTTACTAAGCTACCTAAGTTGCCATCAACCCACTCCATAGAACCATTTTCTTCAACTATTGCTCTTTTAGTAACTAAATTATAAACATCTTTTGACCAATTTTGGATTGTTGAATATCTGCATTTAGCACCTTTTCCAACAAATATCTCTACTACTCCTGCATGTAAAGAATTAGTAGCAAAACTTTGAGCAGTACAACCTTCAATATAATCAAGTTCCGCACCATCATCAACTATAATTAACGTTCTTTCAAATTGCCCTATAGCTTCACTATCAATTCTAAAATAACTTTGTAACGGCTTTGTAATTTTTGTGTTTTTAGGTACATATATAAAAACTCCCCCACTCCAAAAAGCACTATTTAAAGCTGTATATTTATTTTCGTTATATTTTACTAAGGTATTGAAATATTTTTTAAATAACTGCGGATGCTTTTGTAATGCTTCATCGGTACTTAAAAATATAATTTCTTCTTCTTTGTTTTTTTTGTAAACAACATTGCTATCAACTTGGTTTAACGATCCCCCTAAGTAATCAATTTCAGCTTGAATAACACCTAAATCTGTAAAAGTAGTTCTTATATCGCAATCAACATCATCCCACTTATCTTTTATCTCATTAATTGGTTTTTTATAGTAAGTTATTTTATTGAAATCAATATTTAATTTAGGTCCAAAATCAGGATTGGGCAACTTTAAAAATTCTTTAAATGCCTTTAATCTAAAGTCTAACATCCAATTTGGTTCTAATTTATTGTTACTTAATTTTCTGATTATGTTTTCATTCATATTCAATATATAACCTCTTTATTTATATTACACTATAAAACATTTGAAGTAAAATTAATATTTTGTTATTATTAACATACTAGGAGCATATTATGAGTAATGATTTATATTTTGAATCACTAAAAAATATTAAAGATTTAGACGGTAATTATTTATACCCTAATATTCAAAATTATAGCGTTAAAGATAATATTTTTTCATTTAATGATATTCAATTAGATCTAAATAACATTGCATTAAATATGCTAGATCCTATTATATTTACTTTCGAAAAAAATGATGCTTTTATTATTCTGAAAAACATATTAATAAATACAAAGGATCCTGGCTTCATTGATAAAGAAGTTCAGTACATGCTTTATTTAGAAGATTTAAAAAATATAGATGATAACCAAAAAACATATATAACAAATTATTTGAATAATTATTACACTAAGAAAAATATTAAAGAAAAATATGCTTTCGATGAACTAAATGAAGAATTGGAAAAAAGAACTATACCCATTACTAACGCTTACATCGAAGAAGAAATTTATAACAATCCAGCATCTACATACATAAGAGATTTTGAAAGCAACCATTATCAGAAAAACAGTAATGTTTTACAATACCAGGGCCCAATACTAATAAGAACGGATAAAAGTTTGATGCCTAATGATTATGAGTCAGATAGTTTTAAAGAAGCAGGTTTTATAAATACTATTGTTATTATTTCCTTAACAATAGTACTAGGAATAATAATAGGATTAATCTTACATTAAAAAACAACTAGTTAACTAGTTGTTTTTCATTTAAGTATACACTTATTGGATCTATGAGTTCTAAAATACCGTGAATGTAGAAGAAAAAACCTAATACAAGCACTTGAACAGATTCTCCATAATATAAATTAATAGTACATAAAATACCCGTTGCTATAAATAAAAGTAAAGTTACTACTCTAACAGCCCAAACTGTGTTACATCTATCGTGATAATAATCACATTTTTTTAATTTAATTAAAGACATCATTATAACCCAAATAAACAGTACTATCGCTAAGTTCCAGGGTTTTAGAGCTAAATCTATTTGAAAAGCTACAATCGTTGTTATAAGTGATGCAAACACAGTAAATAAAGCCTCATAATCTTTTGATTTATATGTAATAATAAATTGAAATAAATTAATAACTGCATAAAAACTTAAAATGCTTATAAAAATGTATTTTACATTTATAACATCAATTACTGGTAGTATTAATGTAATCATTCCAGCAAAGATTAAAAATAAAGACGTAACTAGATCTACTTTTTGTTTTAATTTCATGTTTTCTCCTAAAATGGTGCCGATTACCAGAATTGAACTGATGACTAATCCTTACCATGGACTTGTTATACCACTTAACTAAATCGGCACAATATAATTATACAATATAAATATAATTTTTACATCTTTGTAATAAAAAATTAGAATTTCTTATAATTTATATTTAAATGTTACCC